>CAYUHW010000218.1:0-3413 GCA_964444605.1 uncultured Christensenella sp.
TGCTCACTTTTTTCTTATCGTCCATTAAATATACCTCATCCAAATTCAAGTTTATAGGTTGCTTTTATTGTACCATGCACCTTCAACATATGCAAAAAAAGTCCCGGCAGACATAGCTGCCGGGACTGAAACTGTTTTACGAACCCCGCCCCTTTACATTGAGCGAATTTTGTTCTTCTTGGTCGTGATTCTCTATAGTCAACAAAAATAAAAGTCCGAAACCGTCAAAGGATTTCAGACTTTCATGGCGCGGAAGGAGAGATTCGAACTCTCGCACCGGTACACCCAGTCTACTCCCTTAGCAGGGGAGCCCCTTATAGCCACTTGGGTACTTCCGCATTATGTAATTGGCGGAGATGGTAGGATTTGAACCCACGGATGCTTGCACATCAACGGTTTTCAAGACCGCCTCCTTAAACCACTCGGACACATCTCCTCGCACAGGAAGCACATACTCCCTCCATCCAAGAAGAGAGTATAGCAAACTTTTCACCGCTTGTCAATGGTCTTTTTATCTTCCCATTAAAAAGTCCGCCGCCCCATTTGGACGGCGGACCTCCTGCCCTTTACTTTTCTTCGTACAGCTCTATGATGGCATCGTCCTTGACGATAAAGGCCAGCCGCACGCCGCCGCCCAAGTCTTCAGGCCCGAAGATGACCCGGTCTGCATCCGCCAGATAGGGATCCGCATCGTCGACCTTGTAGGCCACATGGGGCTGTTTGGAGAGAATCTCCGGGAAGCGGGTGCCTTCTTCGAACTTAAGATACTCGATTTTATAATCGTACGCATCCACGCTTTCGTTGACCCAGAATCCGCCCCACTCGTTATAGACCATGTTGGGCTTCTTATTGAGAACGGGGATACCGATGTGCATATACTGTGCTGCCATATTTTGCTCCTTTCTTCTTATGCGTTAGCTTCCTCTTTGAAATACTCGTAGGCCTCTTTGTCCGTGAATCCTTCATGGACCACCTTGCCCACGGCCTTGCACATGGCAATGGGATCGGCGGACTGGAAGATATTTCTCCCCATATCCACGCCTCTGGCACCGGCCCCAATAGCACGGTAAGCCATGGTCAAAGCCTCCGCCTCAGGCAATTTTTTCCCGCCTGCAATGACGATAGGCACAGGACAGGCGGCCACTACCTTTTCAAAGTCCTCACAATAGTAGGTCTTTATCACGCTGGCGCCCAGTTCCGCCAAAATGCGGGTGGCCAGCAGGAAGTACTTGGGGGTGCGCTCCATTTCCTTGCCTACCGCCGTTACGCCCATAACGGGTACGCCGTAGCGATAGCCTGCATCTGCCCAGCGGCAAAGAGCCTCCAGAGACTCCCGCTCCCCTTGGCCGCCTACAAAGCACTGCACCGCCAAACAGCTTGCGTTCATGCGCAAGGCGTCCTCCATGTCCAGCGCCATGCCGGAGCCTACGGACATGTCTTCAAAGAGTACGGAGGTATCGTGGGTAGCCCGCAGGCACACCGCCTTATTTACCGTTGGGGGAATGCAGCTTCGAATGGCGCCTCTGGTGCCCATGAGTACATCCGCATAGGCGCACAGAGGGGCAATGGTCACATCCAGCCGCTCCAAACCTGCGGTGGAGCCCATGATGTATCCATGATCAAAGGCCAGCATGACCGTGTTTCCCGACTTGGGGGAAAACATCCCGGACAGGCGGTTTTTCATGCCCCAGTCCGTATTGCCCAAGCCTTTGGCGAAAAAGCCCTGCTCTGCCGCCGGCACATCCAGATAATATTCCTTGGCGGGCTTGTTTCCAACTGCGTCTGCCATGGCTTACTCCTTGCTGTAAGCAGGAGTGTGGCAGGGGGTATTCCACAGCCGCAGGGTTTCCTCGTCCCACTTGGCGATGTTCAACTGGAACCCGGCAGCCTCCTGCACGGTCAGAATTTCGCCGACCATGTTGCCAACCACTTCTACGCCCTTGGCCTTCAAAAACTCCACGGCATCCTTATACAGCACCAGCATCTCCATCATGGTGGTGGCGCCGCAGCCGTTGACCATGACAAAAGCCTTATCCCCGGCCTGCAAATTCAGCTTGGCGCACAGAGGCTCGCCGATGGCCGCAATGGTATCCTTGGCGGACATCATGGGTACACGGACACCGCCGCCTTCCCCGTGCTGACCTGCGCCAATCTCCATGAGATCCGTTTCGCCCAAGTCGCCGAAGGACATGCCGTTCTGGGGATGGGTAGCATCGGTGGACTTAACGGTAATGGAGGCCATGTTGTCCGCATAGTGCTGGGCAATCTCGGCTACCTCGTCCAAAGACTTCCCTTCCCGAGCTGCGGCCGCCGCCACATGATACAGCGCCACGGCACCGGCAAGGCCGCGCTGGTTGTCTTCACCGTTGGGATCATACTTGATTTCTTCTCCGGTGATGACCTGCCGCACGTTCATGCCTGCTTTCTTGGCCAGCTTCATGGCCTGCTTGCCCGCCAGCTGGTCGCCTGCATAGTTGAGGGTCAGCAGCAGAACACCGTGTCCCTTGTCCGCCAGCTTCATGGCGTCAAACACAAGCTGTCCGCTGGGAGCGGCAAAGATGTCTCCTACCGCCTGTACATCCAGCATGCCCTTGCCTACGAACCCGGCCTGAGCGGGCTCATGGCCGCTGCCGCCGTAGGTAACCACCGTAACCCGGTCAGCTTTTTCCAAGTCCTTGCTGATGACCAGGTGTCCCTGCACGTCCACGATATCTCCGAAAGCGAGCCCCAGTCCCTGCAGTTCTTCATCGGTAACGGTTTCCGGTGCGTTCATGAATTTCTTCATTCTCATTGTGGTGTCCTCCTGTACAATATGTTTTTTACATCACACAGGCATTTTTCTGCCGTGCGTTGCTTCCTTTTGTTTTTTGATTGATTTTATGCCTGTGCCAGTCCCTTGAAGAAGCAGGCCATGCTGGTAGCACCCGCATCGGGCGTGCCGATAGTCTTGTCCCCGTAACTCTTGGCACGGCCAAACTTGGAGGGGAAGTTTTTGCTGTTCTCGGCACCCTTTTGGGCTGCTTCCGCCGCCAAAGCAAAGAGTTCTCCCTCATCCTCTCCTGCGTAAGCCGCAATGGCCTGAGAGGCCGGAATCAGGGCATCCATCATGGTCTTATCCCCTATCTTGGCTCCGGACATGTCCTCCATCTCCGAAAGACCGTTGGCGAAGATGGCCTGAATCTCCCCGATGCCCATTTCCTCTCCTTCGGGGGCGGCCTCCTGCATGCCGTCCAGCCACGTATTCCACAGGGGCACTGCACTGCCGCCGTTGATGGCCATAACGGCCATGGCGCTATCGTCCAGCATCTCCTGTATGCCGCCGTCACTTTCCGCAACAGCATTCATAATGGCATTGCACACCTTGACCATGGTAAAGCCGTGATCCGCATCCCCGAACTTTGCATCGATGGCCG
>CAYUHW010000219.1:0-1779 GCA_964444605.1 uncultured Christensenella sp.
CATCAGAGGAGGCCATGGCAGTCATAAAAAAGTACGGGATTTCTCTAAGCGCCAAAGCGGAGCATTGCTTAATGCAGGAGACGCCCAAAGAAGTCTCCAACGGAGAGATGAAGATTATCGGCTCCGTAGGCGAACTGTGCGCCGCCGCCGAGAAAATCTGCCGGTCTCTTGGCTATGAACCCGTATTTCTAACGGATCGGCTCTGCTGTGAAGCACGGGAAGCGGGACGATTCTTGGCCAATATTCTGCAGAGCCATAAAAAGGACGGGCGCTCCTTGGCCTTTCTTGCAGGGGGAGAAACGGTGGTTCATGTGCAGGGAACAGGGCTTGGAGGGCGAAACCAAGAGCTGGCACTGGCCGCTGCCGCAGAGCTGGATGGCATGGAGGGTGTGGCGGTATTTTCCTTCGGCAGTGACGGAACCGATGGGCCTACGGATGCGGCAGGGGGATATGCAGACGGGCATACGGCGGAAACATTACGGAGCCGTGGCATGCATTTAACGCAACTGCTTCAAAATAACGACGCTTACCATGCCCTTGAGGCATCGGAAGGCCTGCTGTTTACCGGCCCCACGGGCACCAATGTGAATGATTTGGCAGTAGCGCTGCTGAAAACGGATGCGGTATAGGCTGCTGAATAATAAGAAAAAGACTTGAATGAAATACGAGCATCGCCGAATCTCTGAAGGGCGATGCTCGTGGCGAATATACTGTACTCGATGGCCATATGCTTTGGTTTTGTCAATGGGCGCCTAGCCGACACGGAAGAAGATTCATTTCATCATGTTCGCTCGTCCTTTATGAAATGCTTTACGGTATCCACCTGATTTTTTAATTCCGTTTTGAAGAATTCGGGGTACATCTTAATGTCCTCATCAAGGGAAACCCATTTCAGATGTTCCTTACTGTTATCTTCCGCGAAGCTCTCACTGACCGGGGCAAAGTCACTTGGAACTTTCATATAAAAATAAAACGAAATCTCATAAATCAGTTTGCCGAGGTTAGAGGAAGCATCGCCGTAGAAGTAGTTTTCGTGTACGAAGCCGAGACGTTCAATTTCCATCATTACGCCTGTTTCTTCAAACACTTCGCGCTGAATAGCTTCTTCTGCCGTTTCGCCAAATTTGATTCTTCCGCCGACAGAATAGAGATAGTTGGCTCTTTCGTTGCCAACCATCAGAAGCATTCCGTCTTTCATAATAATTGCGCCTACACGGATGTTCAAAAGACCGCCATCGCAGGGGACACACATATCATTGTTCATTTTATTACCTCGTAATAACCCAGAATCACTTTCCTGCCATCCTTCATTATCTTTGCGGTGTGCCCAGTATAACATGGCTTGCCATGCATTTCAATAAATCCGCGAAATTTGCGGTAAAATAACCTTCATCTTGCCTATTAAAGCTAAAAATATGTTTTTTACCGTTAATAGCACCTAGCAATTGTTAAATACCGCTCTATTTACCCAATTAACTTATTTCGTCTTTCCTGAAATTACTGTCTCATCAACTAAAAATTTGGATGTTTTTTGTTTGGCGTGCCTGACACGGCTTCTGTTTTCGGCATCGGGATACAGACAGCTTGTTCTTCGAACAGCGCAGTCTGTCCTGCCGAAAACCATGGGCAGACCGAAGCCTCACCGGGGCTTCGGGTATCTGCCCTTCGAACCGTCTCATTAGATGCAAAACAAAAAACCACCCCACAGGGTGGTCTTTTTTTGTTTTGGCGTGCCTGACACGGCTTCTGTTTTCGGCATCGGGATACAGACAGCTTGTT
>CAYUHW010000219.1:1879-3412 GCA_964444605.1 uncultured Christensenella sp.
AACAAAAAACCACCCCACAGGGTGGTCTTTTTTTGTTTTGGCGTGCCTGACACGGTTCGAACGTGCGGCCTTTAGAGTCGGAGTCTAACGCTCTATCCAGCTGAGCTACAGGCACATCTGCAACATGATTATTATAGCGGCGAAGAGCGGGTTTGTCAATCCTTATTTTTGGGTCAGGCGCCCATGTGCATAGAGGTAGGCAGCGTAGCCTTCCAAACCGTCTCGGTCAATGGGCAGAATTTGCGGGAAAGAGAGCTTTTCCATAAAGAAACGAAGAATACAGCCGCCCTGCAAAATCACATCCCGCCGCTGTCCCAGTAATTGGGGTGCATTGCCCTTTTGCAAAAGAAAATACAGAACATCCATGGCGTTGAACAAAGTATCCAAAGTAATGGGAGCAAGACGCTTGCCGTCAAATACACTTTGCCCTGCCAGCAGAGCGCCCAGGGTGGTAATGGTGCCGCCGACTCCGAAGCAGGGGGAAGAGACGGCGGGGAAGGAGTCCCAGCGTTCTTCCAGCCATGGGAGCAGCGTTTGATAGATTTTTTCCGGGGTGACCTGGGGGCACAAATCCTTGGCCCGGACACATCCTGTAGGCTGACTGACGGAGCCTTCTGCCGTTACGATTTGGGCACTGCCGCCGCCGATGTCTAAAAGCGTACCCGTATTCCCGGCTCCCAGATAGGCAAGGCGTCCTTCCGTTTCTCCGTCCAAAACCTCTACGGAAACGGGGCATCTATCCTGCAGGCGGGACAAAAAGGTCTCCCGATTGGCGGCGTCCCGCACGGCACTGGTGGCATAGGCGAAAACGGGGAGATGCAAACTGCGTGCTTTTTCATAAAACTCTTCGATGGCGGTTACGGCTCTTTCCATGGACGCTTCCTGAAGATTTCCCGTTTCCAAGAGCCCTTGGCCTAAACGCACGGTGCGCAGTTCCTTTCCTTCGGGGCACGAAAAACAGACCCCGTCGGAAGCAGGATACATATGAACGATGCCCAGCCGCACGGTGTTGCTGCCGATGTCGATGATAGCACTCTTCATGGCGTAGGGGATGTACTGCCGGAGGGGGTTACCGTAACGGATTGAGAGGCCTCCGGTGCGGCACTACTCGCAGGGGAGGGACTGGGACTGTTTGTGGGGGCAGGGGAGGAGGTTGGGGCGGTCAGGCTGACGTTTCCCGTAAGGCTGGTGTTGTCGTTGTCATAGATGATGGCATCGTCCTTATAGTGCCAGCCATATTTGGAAGAACCCTGCTGGAGCTTGTAGTCATTGGTTTTCATGTATTCCAAGTTCTCCTGCTGCCGTTCATATTCAATCTTAACGGCATTCAGTTCATTTTGGGTTTGCTCCAGCTCCTCTTGGGCGTTGGCGATGTTGGCACGCTGAGGTACAATAATACCTGCGGCCACAATTGCGTCCACTGCCAAAAGAATTATAAAATGTATGGGGCGAAAATACGCCTTTTTGGAAGCTTTCTTCTTTTTCACCCCCATAGTATACCAGATTATGCGCTTTGTGGGTACTGGTTTTTAC
>CAYUHW010000220.1:0-3378 GCA_964444605.1 uncultured Christensenella sp.
CTACAGCCGTGCCGGTGGAGGCGGTGGTGGTCACCCTGCTGCCGGTTTCCACAGACATTACGGAGGAGGCTGTGTCCCATCTTCCCTCTCTGACCCCGGACGCCACCTACTCTTTGACCGTACCCGGCTCTCCTTCTGCCCCGGGCACGACCCATGCGCCTACGGAGACCCCCATTCCCGCCGCCGCCCAGCAGGTGCCCGCTCCTACCCTCACTTATGTTGCAGAGGAGGGAGTAGACACGGTAGCCTGGATCAGCGACACCCAGCACTACGCCAACATTGAAGAAAACGGCATTGCGGACATCTACCCCACCATCACTACTTTTCTCAAGGAGTACGAAGAGGAACTGCACCTAAAGTATGTGGTGCATACGGGAGATCTTGTTCACCGCAACGGCAAGGAGGACAACTGGAAACGGGCTAAAGCCGCCATGGATCTTCTGGACGATATTCCCGTTGGCGTGCTGGCGGGAAACCATGACATGGCTTCGGACACCGGCGGATACACCCTGTACAAAAAGTATTTCGGAGAAAAGGTGTACCAGGGCCGAGAGTATTACGGGGAGAGCTTTGAAGACAACCGAGGGCATTACGACCTTATTACCTTGGGCGGGCGGGACTACATCTTTGTATTCATGAGCCATGACCCGGATGAAAAGGCGCTGGCCTTTATCAAAAACAGCTTTGACAAATACCCCGACCGTGTGGGCATCCTCTGTGTCCATGACTTTATGACCACGGAGGGCAGCCGCTCTCAGGTGGGAGAGACCATGGAAAAAAAGATTGTCTCCCGCTGTCCCAACGTGTACATGGTGCTCTGCGGCCACCGCTACGGTCTATACTGCCTGACCTCCTCCTATGACGATGACGGGGACGGCACGGCGGAGCGTACGGTATATGAGATGATGCAGAACTATCAGGCTGCAGGAAAGGAAGGCGGCAGCGGCTACTTCCGTCTGATGCAGTTTGACGAGGAAAAAGGCGAAATTCGCACCATCACCTACTCTGCGTATCTGGACGACTTTAACTGGCTGGACGACCCCGACCACCGGGAAAAGCGGTACGAGATGGACGAAAAGAGCGAAACCTTCACTTTAAAAATGCCGTGGAAATAACTTTTTGCCTCCCTTCGGGAGGCTTTTTTTTCGCTTACACATACTTCTCCAGATGCTTCAAGGCCCCTTTTTCTATGCGGGAAACCTGCGCCTGAGAGATGCCAATCTCTTTAGATACCTCCATCTGGGTCTTGCAGGCATAGTATCGCAGGCGAAGAATCTTCTGTTCCCGCTCTGTCAGCTTCTCCAACCCCGTCTGCAGGGCGATAGAATCCAGCCATTTGACTTCGTTGGCCGTATCGTCCCGAATCTGATCGATGACATAGGTGGCGTCCCCGTCATCGTGGAACACAGGCTCATACAGGGATACGGGCTCAATGACCGCCTCTAAGGCAAAGACGACGTCCTCTTCCTTTATTTCCAAGGCTTTGGCAATCTCCCCTACGGTTGGCTCCTTTCCCGTCTTTTCAAGCAGTTCGTTCCGCTTCTGCATGGCTTTGCAGGCCGTGTCCCGCAGGGATCTGGACACCCGCAAAGGGGAATAATCCCGCAGGTGCCGCCGAATCTCTCCTATAATCATGGGCACGGCATAGGTGGAAAAGCGCACATCGTGGGAAAGGTCAAAGTTATCGATGGCCTTTACCAGCCCGATACAGCCCACCTGAAACAAGTCATCCGCCTGCTCGCTTCGCCCTGAAAACCGCTGCAGCACGGAAAGCACCAGCCTCAAATTTCCCAAGATACACTGCTCCCGTGCCCCTTCGTCTCCCTGCCGCACTTTTTCCAGCAGAGAGCGCATCTGCTCATGCTTTAAAACGGGCAGCTTGGCGGTATCCACCCCGCACAAATCGACTTTGCTTATCATATCGTTCCTCCGTGTTCTCCCCCCTGTACGAACAGGATGGACAGCCTGAGGAAAAATAAACAGCGCCGCCAATCTTCGCAGAATCTCTCTGCATATTGTTTTTGACGAAAAATCGTGATATACTGGCAGGTATGAAAAAGCAATCACGCCGCAGAAAAATCCTGCGGGAAAGCATCTTTACCATATGCACCGCGCTGGTGCTGCTGGGGGCAAGTCTTTTGACCTTTGCCTGGTTTCATCACGCCCGCCCCACCCAGCGGGAGAGCGTGGGCATGCGCATTTCCACCCCCACACCCTATGTACCTGCCCTTGATACGGCCGCGCCGGAGCCGGAGACCGCCTCCTCTTCCGATGTTCCCTCTGCTTCTCTCCAGCCTACAGCCACCCCTGCTCCCACGCCCCTTGATTTGATGACTGCCTACGGCTCCCTGTTCTCTAACGAAAAGGTGAAGACAGATAACAGCTACCAAAGCTCCAACGTAAGCATTTCCATTGAAAAGGTGCAGTACGGGAAAGGGGACAGCGCCGTATACTATCTGGCGGATATCTATATTGGGGATGTTCGCTGTCTTAAGACTATACTGGCGGAGGATACCTTCGGCAAGGGGATTCGGGAAAGCGTCAAGAACATGGCCGCCCGCGGGCAGGGGATTCTGGCCATTACGGGAGACACCTACGGGAATCAGGATGCGGGCATTGTCATCCGCAACGGCGTCCTCCACCGTCAGGAGCCCAGCGACTTTGATGTGTGCGTACTGTATCAGGACGGCACCATGGAGACCTACGGCCCATCCCAATTCTCTTTGGAGGAAGCCATTACCCGCGGCGCATGGCAGGCTTGGAGCTTCGGGCCTATGCTTTTAGATAAAGAAGGAAATCCCCTGCCTGACGCACAGCTGAACACCAGCAAAAATATCCGCCGGGCCAACCCTCGGGTGGGGCTTGGCTATTATGCCCCCGGCCACTACTGCTTTATTGTGGTGGACGGACGCACAGACGATGCCTCCGGGTTAACCCTGGAGCAGTTTGCCCAGCTTTTTGCTTCCCTTGGCTGTAAGGCCGCTTACAATTTGGACGGCGGCAGATCCAGCTTTATGGTCTATGACGGAAGTGTCTTAAACGATCCCTACAAAGGCGGACGCTCCGTTTCCGACTGCATACTCATTACCGATATCATTGAGGATTAAACCTATGAAACACGCCTTAAAAGCCCTGCAATACGCCGTAATCGTCCTAAGCCTAATGATGCTAGTCTTCCTTGTTCTGGACGGATTCAACCCCAATATGAACTTTCTGCGCAACGATATCACCAAGGCACTCCTTTGGATCTACGCCTTTGCGTGTCTTGTTGATGGGATTTTGTTCATGGCCTTTCTCATCAACGGCCGCATGCGCACGGGAAAACGCAAAAAACAGCACCGCTGAGAACCGCCCCTTAGCCCTCTTTGAGTTCCCGCC
>CAYUHW010000221.1:0-3376 GCA_964444605.1 uncultured Christensenella sp.
CTCTAATCCCGACGGCATTGTCTATTCCGAAAAGACCATCCGCCGGCTGGTGAACATGAAGCCCGCCGCTCCGGACTTTGCGGTGATGTGGGACAACGCTTACTGTGTCCACGAATTTGAAGGGGATTATGTTTATTTCCCCAACATTTTGGACATTGCTCGGGAAGCCGGCAGCGAAGACATGTTCTTTGAATTTGCCTCCACCAGTAAGATTACCTTCCCCGGCTCCGGCGTAAGCTGCATGGTGTGCAGCGAAGCTAACCTCCAGTACCTCAAGAACCTGCTGGGAGCGGAGATTATCAGCTACAACAAAGTCAATCAGCTTCGCCACGCCCGGTATCTGCAGAACAAGGCCCATACTCTGGAGCTCATGAAAAAGCACGCCGCCATTCTGGGGCCCAAGTTTAAGCTGGTGGTCAGCACCTTGGAAAAAGAGCTGGGCGAGTTGGCAGTAGCCCGCTGGTCCAACCCCAAGGGCGGATACTTCGTCAGCTTCTACGGCATGGACGGCACGGCTAAGCGCATCTACAGCCTGATGAAAGATGCAGGCGTGGTCATGACCGCCGCCGGCGCCGCCTTCCCCTACGGCAAGGATCCCCATGACAGCCACATCCGCATTGCTCCCTCCCTGCCCCCGCTGGCGGAATTGGAGCAGGCCATGGATATCTTCTGCCTGTGCGTGAAGATTGCGTCTTTGGAAAAACTGCTGGCCGCTTAATCAAAAAACATTTCAACCGCCTGAGCCATTTCTCGGGCGGTTTTTAATTTTCTGGATTTTCTCCCGCCTTTCTGCTATGCTTATAAAAACGCATGAAAGGAGTGCAGGTTTGATGAAAAAGATTGTTTGCGTTATACTGATGTTGGTTTGTGCCTTGAGTCTGCCCGGATGCAACAAAAAGAGCATGGACTACATACTCCAAAACGAGCCCGGTATTGTGGGCATCGTGGAGGAGGTCACGGAGCATTCCATGCTGCTTTACTGCGAAGAAATAGAAGGCTACCCCGGCGGCGCCCGCTGTTGGGTATCTCTGGACGCAGAAAACACGGATAGCTATACGGATGTATCCGTAGGCGATGAGGTAGTCGTGTACTATGACGGTGATATTGCCGAAACAGACCCCCTTATAATCAGCACCGTGTACGCCATCACCCTGAGAACCCCTGCAAACCGGGAGAAAAACAACCAAGGATAAAAATTCTCGGTTATAACGGGAGAAAATGTATGGTACTTTTTGCAAAAAGAGCAGTTTGAGCAAAGGCCGGAGGCTCATGGAAGGAGACAGTAAGCCATGCTGTTGAAAACGGAGAGACTGACCATCCGCCCCATCATGGAGAAAGAATCTTTAATGAAATGCGGCGGCCGTGCTATAAGGTTGCACTGAAATAAGTAACGTTTCCAAACGCAATACGAACGGAGGTTGATTGCATGGAAATCAGAGACGAGGGACTTTGGATTGACCTATAAAAGCCAATCGCCTGCTCTTGATTATGGAAAGAGCAGGCGGTTTTAGTATCAATATGTGAGTATGGACAGGTTGGGATTTTCCCTGGCCGCATCCTCCAGCACGGGGAGTATGCGTTTTGCAGGGAGGCTCTCCTGCGCCGGGGGAAGCAGCAAGGTCAAAGGATACCCGATGTCCGTCAAGCAGTCATAGAGCCCATCCAGATTCCGTCCGAACCAGGAAGGCAAAGACAGCTCCTTTTCCAAATATTCATAGGCCTCTTCCATGCGGGAAAAAGCGTTCAAATCACACAACAGCAGCATTGCTTACTCCTCTCCGTACAAAAGAGTAAAGGTTCGATAGTGATCCTCCGTGTAATAAATAAGGCCGTCATTGGAGAAGACGATGCGCTTGGCTCCGCGGCTGGTGGTATCCAAGGTGTCGATGTCGCACTCCGTATAGGTACGCCCTGCCTTGTCCGGCAAAAGTCCCTCTCTGTTTCCGAAGGAACTGCCGCCGATGCACTTTCCCGGGGCAAACTTCTTTACGTCTCCCCCTTCCCAGCCCAGCTTTCTTGCCTCGGACTTGGTGATATAGTTGGGAGGCAGTTCGTTGAAGAGATGGATATACAAAGCCACCTCGTCCTTGCTGTCGTAGCTTTCCCCGTAAGCGACAGGGGACACCGATTCTTCCGGCAAAGAAGGAGTCTCCGGCTCCTCTTCGGCAGGTTCTGCATACCAGTCCCCTGCCTCGTCGGTCATAACCTCCTCATAAAGCTCCTGCGCAAGGTCCTCTACAAAGGCCTGTTCCTCCAAAGTACAGGCGCAAAGCCCCAGCAGCATGACGGCCGCCAGCAGCAAGGCGGCAATGCCCTGTATGGCGCTCCCTCGTTTTCTACTTGTGAACTGCATTTTGTTTCCTCTCTTCAATTCTTCTTACCTTGTTTCCGCTTCCTTTGCGCAGAGCCCCAGCTTTTCCATGGCTTCCGTGCAGATTTCCTCCACGCTTCTTCCGTCCGTTTGAATTCGGATACCGGGCAGGGCTTCCGCACCGCTTTTGGCCAGCGCCCTGTTCTCCATGCACCAGCAGTCCTCCTCTTCTCCCCGCTTCAAAATGCGGTCATGGAGGGTTTGCATGCTCGCTTCCAGCACAATGAGCTTGGTGGGACAGCCCTCACGGTTCAATCTTTCGATTATGCCGTAGGATTCCCCGCGAAGAAGCGTCATGGGCACCAGAATGTCTCTATGGAACTTGCTGTGAATATCCTGTAGGAGCAGACAACAGCATTGACCCCAAAGGGGGTAGTCTTCAAAGATATATCCGTAGGGACAGTTTGGGTAATTGCCCCGAACGGCGTTGCCCACTTCCTCTGCATCAAAGATAAGTGCCGATTCCATTTTATCCGCCATGGCTTTTGCCAAAGCGGACTTGCCTGCGCCGTAAGCCCCGCTTATCCAGATAATCATGCGGTGTCTGCCTCTGCGTCTTTGCTTCTCAGCGGATGGTAATCAGCTCATACTCCATGGTGCCAAGACCGATTTTCTGTCCCTGCTCCATGGTGTCCCGCCAGTGGGTGCCTTCCCCGGAATCGTCAAAATGGTCATGGCAGCAAACGTGCCCTGCCTCGTGGAGACGGTGATCCAGCTGACTGCCGGGAATAGGCGTCATGCGGTTGCACATATCGGCGCAGGCAGTATCCAAGGCAACGGGGTCAAAGGAGGCGAACATGCCCACATCGGGGATAATGGGCAGGTCGTTCTCCCCGTGGCAGTCGCAGTTGGGAGAAATCTGCGCCGCAATGCTGATGTGGAAGCAGGGGCGATCCTGCACCACCGCCAGGGCATACTCCGCCATCTTCCTGCAAAGAGAAGCATTGCCGTCCCAATTGGGGTTGGAGATGGCATCAAAAGCGCACTCGCCCATGCACCGTCCGC
>CAYUHW010000222.1:0-2123 GCA_964444605.1 uncultured Christensenella sp.
GAGCCGGAGGATGCGGTGTATCGGAAGATTCTAATGTACAAGCTGGGCTTTTCCGATGCGGAGTTTCAGGCGCCTTTGTACTTTAAATCCACAGACGAAATGCTTTCGGACTTTGCTTATTTGGGCGAGCGGGCAAAGGAAGTGGTCGTCGACAACCCCAACCGCATTGCGGATCTGTGCGAGGAATTGAAACCCTTCCCCGACGGCACCCACGCCCCTCAGATTCCCAACGCCGAGGAGGAGCTGACCAACATGGCCATGGGCAAGGCCCACGGCATCTATGGGGATCCCCTTCCCGAGGTGGTGGAGAAGCGGCTGGATAAGGAATTGAAGTCCATCATCGGCAACCACTTTGCTTCCCTGTATTTGATGGCTCAAAGATTGGTGCATAAGAGCAACTCCGACGGTTATCTGGTCGGCTCCCGAGGGAGCGTAGGCAGCAGCTTTGTAGCCACCATGGCGGGGATTACGGAGGTAAACCCCCTGCCGCCCCACTATGTGTGCCCCAAATGCAAGCACAGCGAGTTTGATGTGGACACCAGCCTTTACGCCTGCGGGGTGGACTTGCCGGACAAGCTCTGCACCCAATGCGGCACGCCCTACAAAAAGGAGGGCTTTGAGATTCCCTTCGAGGTCTTTTTGGGCTTCAAGGGAGACAAGACCCCTGATATCGACTTGAACTTCTCCGGAGAGTACCAGCACCGAGCCCACAAGTACGTGGAGGAGATGTTCGGCGAGCACCACGCCTATCGGGCGGGCACCATCTCCGGCATTGCGGAGAAAAAGGCCTATGAGTGCGTCATGCACTACATGGACGGAGCGGGGCAGCAGTATCGGCGGGCGGAGATTGACCGCCTGTGCAAGGGATGCCTGAACGTAAAGGTGACCACGGGACAGCACCCGGCGGGCATCGTCATCGTCCCCAAGGACGAGGATATCTACATGTTCACCCCTATCAACTACCCGGCGGACAAGGTGGAGCAGGGGGTCATCACCACCCACTTCGACTTCCACGCCATGGACGACCGTCTGGTAAAGCTGGACATTCTGGGCCACGACGATCCCACGGCTCTGCGCATGCTGCAGGACTTGACGGGAATCGACCCTGTAGGCATTCCCCTGGACGACCCGGATACCCGCAAAATTTACTCCTCTCCCGAGCCCCTCCATGCGGATTTGTCGGCGCTGGAGTGCACGGTGGGCACCCTGGGGGTGCCTGAGTTCGGCACCAGCTTTGTCCAGAAGGTTCTGGAGCAGACCCGTCCCACCACCATGGAGGAGCTGGTGCGCATTTCCGGCTTGACCCACGGCACGGACGTGTGGCTGAACAACGCCGAAAGTCTGGTGGTTTCGGGAATTGCCAAGCTCAACGAGGTGCTGTGCACCCGTGACGATATTATGAACTACCTCATTGCCCACGGCATGGATGCTTCCTTGTCCTTTAAAATCATGGAGCGGGTAAGAAAGGGCAAGGGGCTTACGGACGAGATGGAGGAGGCCATGAAGGCGGGGCAGATTCCCGACTGGTTTGTGGACTCCTGCAAGAAGATCAAGTACATGTTCCCCCGGGGCCACGCCGTGGCCTATACCATGATGGGCTTCCGCATCGCCTGGTTCAAGGTGCACAGGCCCCTGGAATTCTACACGGTCTACTATACCGTCCGTGCCGATGCCTTTGATGTGACCAGGTCTCTTGGGGGGGCAGAAGCCGTTCTCAGGCAGATTCACGCCCTGGAGAAGGGGCTGAACTCCGGGGACGCCGAGTCCAGCAAAAAGGACAAGGATCTTATCACCATTCTGGAAGTGGTGTACGAAATGAACATGCGGGGGATTGAGCTTTTGCCCGTGGACATCTACAAGTCTCAGGGCACCAAGTTCACCATTGAAGACGGCGCCATCCGTCCCCCCTTCAACGCCATTCCCGGGGTGGGAGACAATGCGGCCATTGCCATGGCGGAGAATCGAGGCTCGGAGCCCTTCCATTCCGTGGAGGACTTTGCCGCCCGCACGGGAGCCAACTCCGGAGTGGTGGCGGCCTTGGAAGCATGCGGATGCTTTAAGTCTCTGCCCAAGCGGGATCAGATGTCCCTCTTTGACTTTTGAGCAGGCGGGGGCGGGGCAAG
>CAYUHW010000222.1:2223-3373 GCA_964444605.1 uncultured Christensenella sp.
CAAGCGGCGTTCCGCCGCGCTTGCCCCGCCCCCTTTTTGCGCAAAAGAAACAAATTGCCCCAAACATATGCCCGGGGGAAATCTTGACAAGTCCCCGCCTTACCTCTATAATAAGAGTAGATCATGTACGCTCGGTGCATGTGTAGATAGATTCAGTACATTCGTTACTTCGATGAGTTTGACTATATAAGGTCGATGCTGTTGCCGCAGGCTTTTTCTGCTTTGCAATATCCTTGTGCCTTTCTATCCAGCTATCCAGAACCGGGCGTTTTGCTCGGTTATTTTTTTGAGATTGGAGAATGAAATATGGTGCAGTGGTGGATATGTGCGCTGATTGCCCTGGCAACGGGGGGCGGCTGTGCGGCGGCGGGGTATTTTTACCGCAAGAACATCGCCGAGGCGAAGATTGCCAAGGCTGAGGACGCCGTAAAGCAGCTTTATGAGGATGCCCAGCGCAAGGCGGAGGAAATCCGCAAGGAAAAGGTGCTGGAAGCCAAGGAAGAAGTTTATAAGCTCCGCAACGAGGCGGAAAAGGAGAACCGTGACCGCCGTACGGAACTGCAGCGCAATGAGCGCCGCCTCTTCCAGCGGGAGGAGACTCTGGACAAAAAGATTGCCGCCGTGGAAGCCCGTGAGCAGGCCCTCAACGCCCGTGACCGCCGTATCGACCAGAAGGAGCAGGAGATTGAAGCCCTCCATGCCAAGGAGCAGGAGGAACTGGAGCGCATCTCCGGCCTTACCGCCGAGGACGCCAAGAACATGCTCCTCAGCAGCGTAGAGGAGGAAGCCCGTCACGAGGCCGCCCTTCTGCTGCGGGATATTGAGCAGAAGACCAAGGAAGAGGCCGAAAAGAAGGCCCGCAACATCGTCACCATGGCCATTCAGCGCTGCGCCGCCGACTCTGTGGCCGAGGCCACCGTCAGCGTGGTGCCCCTGCCCAACGATGAGATGAAGGGACGCATCATCGGCCGTGAGGGCCGGAACATTCGGGCGCTGGAAACCGCTACGGGCGTGGATCTGATTATTGACGATACCCCCGAAGCCGTGATTCTCTCCGCCTTCGATCCCGTCCGCAGAGAGATTGCCCGCATTGCCTTGGAGAAGCTGATTATGGACGGCCGCATCCATCCCGCCCGCATTGAGGAAATGG
>CAYUHW010000223.1:0-3364 GCA_964444605.1 uncultured Christensenella sp.
CCCGTAATGCCCGTAAGCTCCGTTATCTTTTTGGGCACCACCACCCCATCGTCGATGAAGGTCTGGAACCGCTCCGTCACCTGTCCGTTGACAAGGCGCACGGCACCGATTTCCAAAATGTCGCACTGCTCCGCCTTTAGGCCCGTGGTCTCAATGTCAAAGGCCACAAACTCCCCCGTCAGCGGCAGAGAACCCGTGTCGGGCACCAGATACCCTTCCACTCCGTAGAGGGCCTTGACCCCCGTCTTTTTGGCGGCTTTGGCCGCTTCGGGGAAGGCCTGCACCACCCCGTGATCCGTAATGGCCATGGCCTTGTGCCCCCAGCGGGCGGCAGTGGCAAAGGCGGCAGACAAATCCGTCAGCCCGTCCATGGTGGACATGCGGGTATGCAGATGCAGTTCCACCCGCTTCTCCTCGGCGGTATCCTGACGGAAGACGCTGTCGCAGTAGTTTACATCGTTGGCGTACAGAATCAGCTCGTTGCTGTATTTTTGGATGCGGCTGGTGCCCCGCACCACCAATGTCTTAGCCTTCTTTTGGCACTGTCCCAGCCACCAGACAAAGCGCTGGGCCTTCCATTCCTCATAGAAGGTGGCGGAGCAATAGAGGGAGTCCGTATCATCGCAAAGGTTAAACTGCACCCGACAGCTTTTGGTGCCTCCCTCCTTGCGGTTGCCCCAGCCTTCCTTCATCTCAAAATCCACCAGATGCCCCTGGACCATAACCGTCCGCTCCTCCTCCTGAAGCTCGTGGAGGGGCGCCTTCTTCCCGCCGGGAATACGGGTGCCCAGCAGAATCAGGTTTTCGGGCAAGTCCGCTTCAATCACGGGCTTGCTGGAGGCAAAGGCAGAGGAAACGGGCTGAGGCGCCTGCTTCTGCGGGGCCTTGGGGGCTTCGGCGGCCTTTTGCGCCGGAGTCTTATTGGAAGCAGAACCAGACGCTCTCTTTACAAAGGGAGAGGGTGCAGGCTCATAGGCACGCACCGGAGCGGGAGCCGCCGTCTGCGGCGCTTCCACGGTATATACGAAGGACAGACCAAACTCCGGCAAAAGCTCCCGAAAGCCTGCCTCAAAGAGCCGCCGCCCTTCCTCCTCCAAGGGGATGCGCTCCCACAGGGTCAGCTCCAGCTTTCCTTCTCCCCGCACCAAATCGGCACGCAGAACCGGCAGGTCCCGCTCCTTCAGTCCCGCCCGGTTGTATATGCTTTCGATTCGCTGATCCATGTGTCCCCCTCAAAAAATCTTTTGCTTGGCCCCTTAGCCGGCCTTCTCTATGGCCATGGCAATGAGCTTTTCTATCATCTCTTCCACAGAGCCGGAGCACAGCTTCTGCCCCTTTACAAAAAGCACCCCGTTGTTCTGCCCAAAGGCAATGCCCATGTCCGCATCGGAGGCTTCTCCGGGGCCGTTAACGGCACAGCCCATGACCGCCACCTTCAAAGGCCCTCGGCAGTCCTTCAGCCGCTCCTTTACATAGGCGGCGTGGCGGATTAAATCCACTCTGGTTCTTCCGCAGGTGGGGCAGCTAATGACCTCCACTCCCTCCTGCCTTAAGCCGCAGGCCCTGAGAATGTGCTTGGCGGCGTATACCTCCTCCACGGGATCCCCCGTAATGGACACCCGCAGGGTATCCCCGATGCCCTCCATAAGCAGGGTGCCGATGCCCACGGCGGATTTCACCAAAGACTCTGCGCCGCTGCCCGTTTCCGTAACTCCCACATGCAGGGGGTAGTCCCACTCTTGATGCACCCGCCGATAGGCCTCCACCGTCACGGGCACGGAGGAGCATTTCAGGGACAAGACTATATCATAGAACCCGGCCTCTTCCAGGAGACGGATGTGAGAGCGGGCGCTCTCCACCATGGCTCCGACGGTATCCCCGACGAATTTTGCCTTAAGCCCCTTTTCCAAAGACCCTGCGTTGACTCCGATGCGGATGGGCACATGGTGCATTTTACAGCAGTCTGCCACCGCCTGCACCCGCTCCTTTCCCCCGATGTTGCCGGGGTTAATGCGCAGCTTCTGCACGCCGTTCTCCACGGCGGCAATGGCCAGGCGGTAGTCAAAATGCACATCGGCCACCAGAGGAATGTGAATCTTTGGCACAATGTCCCCAATGGCGGCGGCGGCCTTTTCGTCAAAGACGGCGGAGCGGACAATCTCGCACCCCGCCTCCTCCAGGCGGAGAATCTGTTGAAGGGTAGCCTCCGAATCCCGGGTGTCCGTGTTGGTCATGGACTGAATGGTCACGGGATGCCCGCCTCCCAGCCAAAGGCCGCCCACCCGGACGGCCCTGGTCATGCTTCTTTTAAACTGTTCCATTTATATCTCCCTACATCAGCGGCACGCCGGCAATCCACTGCCACACGTCCTTAATCACCAGCACCACCATAAGCACCATAAGCAGAATAAAGCCGATGCCGTGTACCAGTCCCTCCTTTTCGGGAGGCACGGGCTTGCCCCGAATCCATTCGATGAGGACGAACAGCAGCCGTCCGCCGTCCAGCGCAGGAATGGGCAGCAGGTTCATAACCCCCAGATTCACGCTGATCATGACGGCCATGCCCACCACTACGTCCCAGCCGTAGCTAATGGCCAGACCCACCACCCGGGTGACGCCTACCACCCCGGACAAATCTTCCACCCCGGCTTCTCCCCTAAAGAGCATGCCGAAGGACTCAAAGACGATGCCCGCCATGTCCCAGCAGTAGCCGGCGCCGTTTTTGACCGCCGTAAAGAAGTCGTTGGGCACACGGGGGTTGCCAATGGTAATGCCCACCAGCTTGCGCCCCTCCGCTTCGTCATAGTAGGGCGTCATGTATAGGTTCAGAGTTTCCTTCCCCCTGCGCACTTCCAGGTCAATTTCCCCCTCCGCTTTGTCAATGAGGACGGACAGGGAATCGATTCCCTCCACCGCTTCCCCGTTGACACGAAGGATTCTGTCGCCAATCTCCAGCCCCGCCTCCATGGCGGCGCCGTTTTCGTTGACCCCCAGCACCTCTACCTGAGAAATGTCATAGGTGCCCCAGCCCATATACATGCCGATGGCAATGAGGAAGGCCAGCACAAAGTTCATAACCGGGCCTGCCGCCAAAACGATGGCCCTCTTCCACGCCTTCTGGGCGTTGAAGCAGCGGGCGTCCGATACCCCGTCGTCCTCTCCGTAAAACTGGCACATGCCGCCGATGGGGAAGGCGCGAAGGTTGTATTCGATGCCCTTTTTCTTAAAGCCCCACACCTTAGGGCCCATGCCCACGGCAAACTCCGTAATGGTAAAGCCCAAAAGCCGTCCGGCAGTATAATGCCCCAGCTCATGCACCGTCACCAGTACGGAAAGAATCACAATGGTTACCAGTATCTGCAAT
>CAYUHW010000224.1:0-3361 GCA_964444605.1 uncultured Christensenella sp.
AAATAAAAGGGATGCGAAGCAATATTTCACTTGCGCAAAGCGCAAATTCCCCTTTGCCTACAGGAACATGCGCCAGTCGAAGACCTCGATGGAGATGATATGCTCCAGAGACAGGGTAAACTCCCTTACAGCCTCTCGGGCTAAGGCTAAGTCTCCGTTCTCTATCCGCACCCGCAGGGTACTGAGGGACAGGGTGCATTCGTCCACGGCCTCATGGTGCAAAAAGGCCTCCGCGCGGGTCTCCATGGGGTAAAAGACCCCCTCCACCTCCCGGAGTTTCTCCATGGAAGCCCCCCTGTCCCCTGCCAGCAAGGCCTCGTCCAGCTCCCGAGACAATGCAAACAGGGTCTCCCCCTTGGTATACAGAAACAGCCCCGGCAGGGTGAAAAGGCACAAAAGCCCTCCGCACACGCACACCGTAAACACCCGTCTTACCCGAAGAAACATTGGTTGGCCTCCTTTGCAGAAAGATGCTTGACCACCGACCCCGCCCTCTGCCGTGTCTGAAGCCGCAAGGTTCCCTCGGGCATCCGCTGGAGGTAGAAGACTTCTTTGACCTTTTTGACTCCCATCTGCTTCAGGGCTTTTTGTAAGCCCTCCCTGCCGATGCCCAGAGTCTCCATGGCCGCCGTGCAGGGCTCCCCGTCGGTAATGAGCATATAGGGAAGACCCGGCCGGCTGTTGGGCTTCAGGGGGCGCTCCATAACGGACAAGCCCCCGTTGGTCTCCAAAATGGCGTAGGAAACGGACTCCATGTCAAAGATGTCCCGTGCCCGCAAGTGGTCGCACAGATCCGTCACCGTGTAGTGGGCGGCGTGCATCATGCCCTCCTGCAGTACCCCGTCCCGAACAAGCACCAGCGGGGAGCCGCAAATCACACTGCGGAAGCCCCTGTGGTGCAGGCACAGCTTGGCAATGGTCTGCTGGACAAGGTACAAAGCCAGAATGGGCACAATGCTGTAGAGCAGAGGGATGCCGGTGTCCGCAATGGAGAAGGAGGCCAGATCCGCAATGCTCATGGTAATCAGCAAATCGTAGGGTTCCAGATCGCTGACCTGGCGCTTGCCGGTCATGCGCAGAATCAGCAGAATAAAGCAGTACAGCAGTACCGCCCGCAAAAATAATATCAGCATGGTCTAAGTGTGTCCGAATCGTGAAAAAATTATGTACAGAAAATTAAAGGGAAAAGAGGATTTGCGTCGAATAATTACATAAGCGGGTAAGAATGAGACCCGATAAAACTCTACGTAGGAGGGAAGTATGTTCACCAATTCCATGCTGGTCATGGCAGCCGAACAGGTGCAGCAGACACAGGTTGAGCCCTATCAGGTTATCGTCCTGGGCTTCGGCACCGTATTTGTAGGACTGCTGTGCCTGATTGCCATCATCAGCCTTATGGGCAAGATTATGGCGGCTCAGAACGCCAAGGCTGAAGCCAAGAAGGCTGCTGCCGCTCCTGTGGCTGAGGCGCCCGTACAGGTCGCCCAGACCCAGCCGGAGGAAGGGGATCGTGGTTCCATGATCGCCGCCGTTTCCGCCGCCATCGCCACCGTTATGGGGAAAGATGTTGCCGGCATCCGTATCCACTCTGTCAAAAAGATCGACTAAATTTCAGGAGGAATGATCATGCGTAAGTTCAATGTCAATGTCAACGGTACTCTCTATCAGGTAGAAGTCGAAGAGATCGCCGCCAATGCCGCCCCCGCCGCCGCTCCCGTAGCCGCTCCCGCTGCTGCCCCCAAGGCCGCTCCCGCTCCCGCTGCTGCCCCCAAGGCCGCTCCCGCTCCCGCCGGTGCCGAGGCTGTTAAGGCTCCCATGCCCGGGAACATTCTGGAAGTCTGCGTAAAGGACGGCCAGTCCGTCAACGCCGGCGACATCCTGTTCATCCTTGAGGCCATGAAGATGGAGAACGAGATTATGGCTCCCAAGGCCGGCGTCGTCAGCGGCGTAGCCGTACAGAAGGGCGCCACCGTGGCTACCGGCGCCGTGCTGTGCAACATCGGCTAAAGCCTAATAGAGGAATGCCGTTATGTTGGAAGCAATTGGAACATTCTTAAAGACAACGGGCTTCTATCTGGTAACGGAAGACCCGCTGCAGCTGGTCATGATTGCTGTTGCCTGCGTGCTGCTGTATCTGGCCATTGCCAAAAAGTTCGAGCCTTTGCTGCTGGTACCCATCGCCTTCGGTATGCTGCTGAGCAACCTGCCCGGAGCCAACATGTACCATGCAGACTATTTTGCAGACGGTGTAGTAAAGTGGAACGTGCTGGGCGACCCCTCTAAGTGCGGCTTGCTGGACTACCTGTATCTGGGCGTTAAGCTGGGCATCTACCCCTGCCTGATCTTTATGGGCGTAGGCGCCATGACGGACTTCGGTCCCCTCATTGCCAACCCCATGTCCATGGTTCTGGGCGCTGCTGCTCAGATGGGCATCTACATTGCCTTTGCTCTGGCACTGGTTCTCCCTCTGGGCTTCACCATGAAGGATGCTGCCGCCATCGGCATCATCGGCGGTGCCGACGGCCCCACGGCCATTCTGGTAGCCAGCCGTCTGGCGCCTGAATTGCTGGGCTCCATCGCCGTTGCGGCCTACTCCTATATGGCTCTGGTACCCGTCATTCAGCCCCCCATCATGCGGGCTCTGACCACCAAGGCCGAGCGGGAGATCACCATGAAGCAGCTTCGTCCCGTGTCCCAGACCGAGAAGATTCTCTTCCCCATTGTGGTCACCATCTTCGTCAGCTTCCTGCTCCCCGACGCTACTCCTTTGGTAGGCGCCCTGATGCTGGGCAACCTGTTCCGTGAGACCGGCGTTACCGATCGTTTGAGCAAGACTGCGCAGAACGAGCTGTGCAACATCGTCACCATCTTCCTGGGCATGTCCGTTGGTGCAACGGCTACCGCCGCCAACTTCCTGACTCCCAAGACCCTGGGCATTCTGGCTCTGGGCGTGCTGGCCTTTGCAGGCGGCACTGCAGGCGGCGTACTGCTGGCTAAGTTCATGAACCTGTTCACCAAGGAAAAGATCAATCCCCTCATTGGCTCCGCAGGCATATCCGCCGTGCCCATGGCCGCCCGTGTTTCCCAGGTGGAAGCTCAGAAAGCCAAGCCCGGCAACTTCCTGCTCATGCACGCCATGGGTCCCAACGTGGCCGGCGTTATCGGCTCTGCCATTGCGGCGGGCGTGTTCCTGGCCATGCTGAACCACTAATAGGTTAGGAGAACGACTATGGCAAACAAACTGTTGATTACCGAAACCGTCCTCAGAGACGGACACCAGTCCAAGGCGGCCACCCGCATGCCCATCAGCGACATGCTGCCTGCCTGCGAAGCGCTGGATGCCATCGGCTACTGGTCCCTG
>CAYUHW010000225.1:0-3328 GCA_964444605.1 uncultured Christensenella sp.
GTTGATGGCGCCGGAGATGAAGCCGTCGCCCCGATTGTCCTTCACCATCATGGCGGCGTAGTACAGGGGGTTCTTCATGGTCTCCACGGCCTTCTCGGGGGTCATGCCCTTGGCCTTGCGCATTTCATAGAAGCGGTTTGCATACTCCTGGAACATGTAGTCCCCTTCCGGGTCGATCATGCCCACGCCCTCCAGACCAAGGTGATACTTGGCGGCGGTTTTTTCTATCTCCTTACGGTTGCCGAAAAGAGTAACATCGGCAAAGCCCTGATCCCGGCAGTACACTGCCGCCTGCACGGTACGGTCTTCGGCTCCCTCAGGAAGCAGAATCCGCTGCTTGTCTTTTTTCGCAACTTTTTTGAGCTTATCCAGCACAGACATCTTAACAAAGGCCTCCAGATTAAATTTCTATGTTATTGTACCACAAAGACGAAAATAATGGTATACTATTCTCAAAGAATTTATTTTATACTTTTTGGAGGGTTCATGCGAGTCGTAGGCATCGTGGCGGAATACAATCCTTTGCACAACGGACATATCTATCACATGGAGCAGGCAAAGAAGAAAACGGGGGCTTCCTACTGCGTGGTGGTCATGTCGGGCAACTTTGTTCAGCGGGGAGAGCCCGCCTGCACGGACAAGTTTACCAGAGCCGCCTGGGCGCTGGAGGCCGGAGCGGATTTGGTGATTGAACTGCCCAGCGTCTTTGCCGTGTCTTCAGCGGAGCGCTTTGCCATGGGCGCCGTCCGTCTGCTGGAGCAAACCGGCATCGTCACGGACATTGCCTTTGGCTGTGAGCAAAGCAGCCTTCCTGTGCTGGAGGAGCTGGCGGAGCTTATTGTGCGGGAGCCTCCTCAGTATAAAACCTATCTTCAGCACCATTTGCGGGAAGGAAAGAACTACCCGAGAGCCCGCCACGAGGCACTGGGCGATATTGGCGTAGGACAGCAGACCCTGTCGGAAATCTCTCAGCCCAACAATATTTTGGCTATGGAATACCTGCGGGCGCTGAAAAAGCTCCGCTCCCCCATTTGCCCCGTTCCCATTGAACGCATTGGCGGCGGCTACAACACCGCCTACCTTACGGGAGAATATTCCTCTGCAGGTGCCATTCGGGATGCAGTCAAAGCCGGTGACCGACAGGCCTTGGCGGCCTTGCCCCTGTTTGTTTCCGGCGCCATGCAGTTTGACAAACAGTTCCATTTGACCGTTAACGATGTCTCTGCCATGATGCTCTATAAACTGCGGCTTATGAGCCCTAAGCAGATTCAAATGCTCCCCGATGTATCCGAAGGGCTGGAACAGGCCATCGCCTCTGCCGCCAGAAACAGTGTGGACGGTGACAGCTTTTTTGCCGCCCTGAAGAGCCGCCGCTACACCATGGCCAGATGCAAACGCATCGGCATGAGCGCCTTGCTGGATATGAGTGCGGATTTGTGCGAAGACATGGAGCAGGATGAGAACCTTTATTTCCGCATTCTGGGTATGCGGCGGGATGCAAGAGCCCTGCTTTCCGCCATGGCCTCCGTGACCCGTACTCCGGTCATTCTCCGTAATGCGGACATGAACAAGTGTACCGAAACCGCCAAGGCCTCTTTGCGGGTGGATGCTTTGTCTACGGATATCCTCTCCTATGCCCTGCAAAAGCCCCTGCACAAGGACAGCGAGGCGGCAGTGCTTTTGTAATTTGTTTTTCCGTAAAACAGCGGCGCGGTTTCCTTAGCAAATGCGCTTTGGAAACTGCGCCGCTTTTCTTTTAGGCGAGGGTTTACTTTCCCTGCAGTATCAGCACTTCGGAAATGGCCTCGGCAAGATAGGGGACGGAATTGGAAACGTCTTCAAAGGTGTTGGCGTTGTGTCCCAGCTCAATGAGCAGAGTGTACTCCCCTATGTGCTGGTTAAACCTGCCTACCTTCAAACGAATGTCACTGCAGAAGGTAGGCTCTCTTTCCTGAAGTTTGCACATGAGGGACTTCGCCAACAGATAGTTTTTCTGCCAATCTGGCTGTACGTCGTATTCCCCTTCGTAGGTGCCTACGCCTGTGCCCACCACCATGAACATCCGAGCGCACCGCTTGCCGTTTAAAAGAACCACGTCATCCTTCTTCTCCCGAACGCTGGCGGCGTTGCGGTGTAAGTCGATGAACACGTTGGCTTCCGGATATTTCTCCATAACCTCCAGAGAACGGGAATAGGCGCTGTAGATATCCGGAGGCTCGCAGTCCGTCTCATCGTGAAGAACCTTGTATCCCCGAGCCTCCAGTTCCTGCTGTAAAAGCCTTCCCACGGCGATGACAGACTTGTCCGCTTCCAGGGTTTTATAGGTGTTTTCCCCCGTCTCCTCATAGGTATACGTCTTCGTCTGCCGATAGGCCTCCTCCCCGTGGGTGTGATAGATGAGAATGACGGAATCCTCCGGGAGAACAAAGACCGTAGGTGTGATTTGTGCTTCCAAATCCTCGTTGAGTATTAAGTTCCCCCGATCGTCCGCCGGCACAAACAAGGGCGTAGGGCTGGGCGTAGGAGATGCTGTGGGCGCAAGGGTCACCACCTCCGCCTGTACAGGCTTGGGCGAAGGAGTGATTTCCGCCGGTTTCTGTTCTTTTTCGGCGCACCCCACTGCAAAAAGCAGCAGGGCCGCCCCAATCAGCAGCCCTGTTTTTTTCACAGAGCGTATACCTCCGTGAATTTGTTTTTCAGATAGTCCGTATAGAACTTGGGATCAAAGGCACTGCCGCAAGCCTTTTGAAGAAGCTCGTTGGGCTTAAGCAGACAGCCGTATTGATAGATACGCTCCTCCAGCCATGCAACCACAGGCCCAAGCTCTCCCTTGCCGACCAGCTCCCAGACGGGAAGATCCTTTTCCATGGAGGCAAGAATCTGAGCCCCGTAAGCACTGCCCAAAGCATAGGAAGGGAAATAACCGAAGGCACCCCCTGCCCAATGAGAATCCTGCAGAACACCCATGGTGTCGCTGGGAACCTCCACGCCCAAATACTCCTTATACAGCCGATTCCACTCTTTCGGCAAGTCCTGAACCGCAAGAGTGCCCTCAATGAGCCGTTTTTCCAGCTCATACCGCACCATAATGTGGAAGCTGTAAGTAAGCTCATCGGCTTCCGTGCGAATGAGGGACGGACGGCTGATGTTGGCGGCCAGATACATATCATGAGCCGAGACACCCTTAAACTGACGGGGATTCAGCTTCACGATTTTGGGAAAGATATAGGAAATAAAGGGTTCACTGCGGCCGATGATGTTCTCAAAGAAGCGGCTTTGAGACTCGTGAATGCTCATGCTGGCCCCCGTGCCAAGAGGAGAGCCCACA
>CAYUHW010000226.1:0-3314 GCA_964444605.1 uncultured Christensenella sp.
GAAGAACGGGGCGGATTGTGCGGGAGAACATCGTCTTCGCCATCGGCATCAAGGTGCTGACCCTGATTTTCACCGCCGTGGGCATTGCCAACATGTGGTGGGCGGTGTTTGCGGATGTGGGCGTGGCGGTGCTGGCCATTCTCAACGCCCTCAGATGCCTGCGCCCGGTGGCGGCAAAAAAATAAGCAAAGGAAAAGGACGGACAACCGTCCTTTTTTTGCCCCAAAAGCAACCCTCGGCAAACCAAAGCAAAGGAGAGCAAAGGGGAGCAAACCCGCCTGACAAAGAATAAGAAAAAGACTAAGACCTTTTATCTCTCTCCACCTGTGCCTAAGGCGGGGCGGGAAGGAAAAAACACGGGGGATACGGGAAAATTTATTGACACCGAATTTCTGCGGGAGTATGATAAAAATACCGGAGGGTTCCGGAAAAAAGATTTGGAGGATGGAGTATGGCGGTAAAAATTGCACTGCTTTGCATCGTCGGACTGCTGGTGGACATCTGGTTTATTAAAACCGAGTACGCCGGCAAGATGGGGCAGGCCTGCGTGTACAAGGGCATTGCGTCTCTGTTTTTCGTGCTGTTGGGGCTGGTGTGTCTGCTGGAGAAGGCAACCCCCTTCGGAAGGCTGATTTTCATCGGGCTCATTTTGGGGCTTGTGGGGGACGTACTGCTGAACCTGCGGAACGTGCTGGAGGGGAAAAAGTCCATGCTGGTCTTTGCCCTGGGCATTCTGGCCTTCCTCAGCGGTCATTTTCTCTACATCGCCTCCCTCATTGGGACGGACGGCTCCATCGTCCTCTGGGCGCTGGGACTGACGGCGGTCTTGTCTGTGGCGGCCATTCCCCCTTTGATGAAGCGAATCACCGCCCCCAGCCAGGGACTCAAGATTTTCGGCTATGTGTATCTGGTGGTGGTCATCGCCATGTTCTCCTGCGCCGCCGTGCTTTTGTGCAAGGCCGGGGCTTCGGTGCTGACCGTCCTCTTTGCCATAGGCGCCCTGCTGTTTATGGTCAGCGACTTTATCATGATCTACTACAGCTTCGGCAAGAAGATTAAGCCCCTGCGCGCGGTCAATTTGCTGAGCTACTACGTTGGCCAGCTTCTCATCGCCATGACCATTTTGTTTGCACTGTAAGGGAGGAAGGTTTATGAAAGGCAGTTGGAAAAAGGCGGCCGCTTTATTGACGGCGCTTTTGGTGATTCTTTTTGTGTGCATGGCCTGTGCCGACGGCATCCAGCGGAATGGGGGCAAGGTGGAAATCACGGAGGGCTGGATTGAGACCGACGTGGGGAACCTTATGTACAAGCTCTACACCCCCGAAAATGCCACGGCGGAACACAAGGCCCCCGGGGTATTGCTGCTTCACGGCTACCAAAACGACCATGAGACCTGCGCCGCTTACGCCATTGAGCTGGCTCGGCGGGGGGCGGTGGTGCTGTGCTTGGACGAGTACGGCCACGGCTCCTCCGAAGCGGGGCTTATCCACCGTGGGTATGTGAACCACAAGGTCACGGTGAACTACGGAGAGGACAGCGAGGCAGACGGCACCTTCAAGAGCGCAGGGGGCGCTGTGCGGTACCGGGTCATGATGAACTTCTCCAACCTGAGCTTCTTTGATGCACGGTACACTACGGACGCCGACGGCAACGTGCTGGCGGACAGCTCCTGCGGCGGCAACTACGCCTACGCTCTGCTGGCGGCCATGGACAACGTGGACGCTTCCCGCTTGGCCATCAGCGGCCACTCCATGGGCACCTGGTCCTCCTGGTCCGTGGCGGCGGCGTTCAGCGGCACGGACATTGCCCCCAAGGCCGTGGTGCTTCAGTGCGGGGAGCTGTTTACCGATGAAGCCTACGATGCTGAGAACATTCACTTTAACAACGTGCTTTTGCTGCAGGCCAAGTATGATGAGTTCAGCTACTTCCGGGACTATGAGAACGTAGTGGACGACAATTTGCTCAAGAGCGATTTGCGGACGGAGTTTTTGGGCTGTACCGCCGATCAGGCCGCCTGGAACACCACCTACGGGGACTTTGGCCAGGGGACCGCACGGCGCATGGAGCTGTTGCAGACCAACCACCGCCTGACCACCCACAACGCCCACGGCTTGGCTACGGCCTTGGAGTGGTTTGACAAGGCCATTGGGCTGAATATGGAGCTGAGTCCTGAAAACCAGGTGGCCATGACCAAGGAGTGGCTGGTCTTTGCCGCCATGCTCTGCGCCATCGCCTCCCTGCTGCCCCTTATGGAGCTGCTCCTTCACATCCCCTTCTTTAAAAAGGCCGTCACCGCCCTGCCCAACCGGGAGAGCGTGAAGACGGACAAGCAGTGGTGGAAGGGCGCCGTCATCACCATGCTCATTGCGGGCTGTACCTATCCCTTTATGACCCAGCTTGGCCACGGGCTGCTGCCGTTGCCGGAGAATATCTTCCGCATGACCATCGGCAACGGCTTTTTGAGCTGGTATTTGCTGATGATTGTCATCATGGTCATAACCGGTGCCGTAGCCTACCGAAAGGGGAAGAAACAGGGCGTTTTGGACGGCTGGCACACCATGGGCTTGGCCCGTGCCGAGACCCCCGATCAGCCGGGCTGGGGCTTGCTGGGACGCAGTGCCCTGCTGGTTTTGTGCCTGCTGGGGTATATGTACGGAGTGCTGGCAGTCTGTCAGGGGCTGTTCATGCTGGACTTCCGCTTCATCTGGCCCTTCTTTAAGACCTTTACTTTGACCCGCTTCGGGCAGTTCTGGGTGTATATCCCCGTGTTCGCCCTGTTCTTTATCCTCAACAACAGCAAGATTATGGCCTCCGCCCGGTGCAACGCCACCTACGAGAAGGGCTTCAAGGGCTTTATGGGCTGCTGGTGGCGAAATGCGCTGATGATGGTAGGGGGCGTTCTGCTCATTGTCCTGCTGGAGTACATTCCCTTCTTTATGAACATCGGGCCCGGGGCAGACCTGCTCTTTAGCTCCACCTTCGGAGGCCCCTTCATGTCCCTGCTCATCGTCTTTGTGCCTCAGGTGCTGGTGTTCAGCGTCCTGTGCACTTACATGTATCGGCGGACGGGCAGCGTGTACACCGGGGCGCTGAGTGTGGCGGCCATGGCCTGCTGGATTGTCACCGGCGGCTCCGCCATGCTGTAAAAAGCGAAAAACGGTATACAAAAAGAGGTCTGCTCAGGCAGACCTCTTTTTTAGGCGGATGGGGGGCGGGGCGGCGAAGGGCGAAGCCCCCCGCGTTTGGGGGGGGGGGGGGGGGGGCCCCCCCCCCCCCCCGGGGCCGGGGGGGACACCCCCCCCCCCCCCCCCCCC
>CAYUHW010000227.1:0-3308 GCA_964444605.1 uncultured Christensenella sp.
GCGCAGGGAGATAAGACCGGCCAGGGTTCTGTCCATGTTGGTGATGAAGCAGTCGTTGATGGTCTCCTTTTCCATGCCCTCCTGCCTGAGGATGCGGATGGCTTCGGAGACGGTCTGGCTGGTGCGCAGTTCCACGAACTCCGTGTTCATGATGCTGCCGGCGCTGTCGTCCGGGTACTTGAGAAGCTCGTTGATGAGCTTGCGGGTGTCAGGGTCGGCCTGCCTGAGAATGCGCTTGACCACGTTGGCCGGCATTTCCTCTACCAGATCCACAGCGTCGTCAATGTACAGCTCGTCGATGACCGCTTTGAGCTCCGTATCGGAGAAGCGGGTAATCAGGCTCTCCTGACTGTCGGCATCCATCTCCACAAAGCTGTCCGCCGCCAACTCCTTGGGCAGAAGACGGAACAACAGGGGCAGGCTTTCTTCCGGAAGCTCCCCTAAGATGACGGCGATGTCCGCCGCATTGAGGGTTATGAGGATGTCTTTGATGGTAGGATAGCGCTTGTTTTCCAGCAGGGAGCCGATGGTCTGCTCCAAAGAATAATTTTTGTCCATAGTGGTCCTCTCCTTTCCATAGAAATCTTCCGGGCAACCGCTCGGAATGGGCAAGAAGTAAGACACAGGGGGAAATGAAGCCCTTCAGCAGGCTATGTACAGGCGAACGCCCATGGCTAAAGGAACTTTGCCTCCGCTTGTGCCGTTACTACTACTGCCAGCGTCCATGGTGTTCACCTCTCTTTGCTTGAAATGGGCAGGGAGCCATTCCCTGCTGTTTATAAGTTTACCCCTCAAAAATGGGGATGTCAAGGTAAAAAATCAGATTCGGAGCGGAAAAATTGCGGGGCGGGGCGGCGAAGGGCGAAGCCCTTCTCTTGCATGAGGGGCGGGGCACAGCCCCTCATGCAAGGGTTCGCACAGCGAACCGCCGCTCCGCCGGCCTTCGGCAGTGAAACCCGCCCCCCCATCTCCGCCCAAAAGAAAAAAGCCCCGCAGGGCTTGCATCAAAGCTGTACTTGCCGGAGAAGACCGTCCAGGGGGGCGGCGGCGTCAATGGCGCGGGCTGTGAGCCTGTTCAGACTGTCCAGCTCCAAGGAAGCGTACCCGTACACCTTGCAGCAGTCCGGGTGGGTGGCGCTTTTGCTCAGGTAGCTTTGCCCCGGGGTCAACCCGCAGCGGGGCGCACTTTGCAAAAAGCGGCTCCTGTCCTCCGGGTTCATAAAGGCCATGGTCAATTCCAGCCGCCGAATGGGGGCAAGCTCCTCCCCCCGCCGCCGCTGGGTCTCAATGAAAACGGCGTTTTCCACGGACTGGAGCTTTTTATCGTCGGGATAGAGGAAGCGGTAATAGGTGGAGAATCTGGGTTCCCAGCCGTGACTGCAGACCACCGCCAAGCCCTTCTGCTCCCGGCACAGGGCGGAAATTTCCTGAATCATGGCCGTTTCCGAGGTGTAAAAATACATGCACCTGAGGGCGTCCATCCACACACTGCCCACGAAAATGGCAGGCCCCGAGAGCTTGTCCACCAGCTTTCTGCGGAGCTGGCTGAAGATGTACTGCTCTCCGGGGGTGAACCGCTTGGCCTGGGGGGACTTGGGGGCGGCGGAAACCGCAATCAACTGCGTATAGGAAAGAACAGGGAGCAGGTTCCAGTACTGCATATCCACCCGGAACGATGCTCTCTGTCCTTCAAATTCCCACTGGTAGGTGAGCCAGTCCGTCATGGACGGCTTAGTCCTTAATCAGCACGGCCTTAATGCGCCGTACGCCGGAGGAGGAAGCCTCTTCCTTTTTAATCACGAATCGTCCCAGATCCCCGGTGTTCTGGGCGTGGGGGCCGCCGCAGATTTCCTTGGAGAAGTTCCCCATGGTGTACACCTTGACCCGCTCGCCGTACTTGTTGTCGAACAGACCGATGGCACCCTGGGCCTTGGCCTCGGCTACGGTCATCTCCTCGCAGGTAATGGGGAGCTTGGCGTCAATCTGCTCGTTGACCATGGCCTCCACGGCCTTGAGTTCTTCGGGAGTGAGCTTGCGGGAGAAGCTGAAGTCGAAGCGCAGACGCTCGGCGGTGATGTTGCTGCCCTTCTGCTGGACGGAATCGTCATGGAGTACCTGCCGCAGAGCCTGATGAAGCAGATGGGTGGCGGAGTGCAGGGCGGTGGTGGCTTCCTCGTGGTCCGCAAGACCGCACTCAAAGCGCTGGGCGGAACCGGCCTGAGACTTCTTCTGATGCTCGGCAAAGGCGGCCTTGAAGCCCTCAATGTCCACCTTCAGGTTCTGCTCCTGAGCCAGCTCCTCCGTAAACTCAATGGGGAAGCCGTAGGTATCGTACAGATGGAAGGCTTCCACGCCGTCGATGGTGTCGCCCTGGAGGTTCCGAGCCACCTTGCTGAACTCCTTCATGCCCTTCTTCACCGTGTCGGCAAAGCGGTTCTCTTCACGGCGCAGCTCGGAAAGCACCTTGTCCCGGTTCTCCTCCAGCTCGGGATATACGCTGCCGTACTGGTCGATAACGGCGGCGGCAATCTCGCACAGGCCGTACCGGGGGATGTTCAGCTGCATGGCGTAGCGGATGCTCCGCCGAATCAGCCGCCGCAGGATGTACCCCTGATCCACGTTGGAAGGGGTCACGCCCCGCTGGTCGCCCAGAATAAAGGTGGAGCAGCGGATGTGGTCGGCGATAATGCGGAAGGCCTTGATGGTGTCGGCGCTGTCCTTATAGTGCTTGTGGGACAGGCGGGCAATAACCTCGATTACCCCGGCAAAGGCGTCTGTATCAAAGACGCTCTCCACGCCCTGCAAGGTGGCGATGGTGCGGTCAAGACCCATGCCCGTGTCCACGTTCTTCTGGGCCAGAGGCTCGTACTTGCCTTCCGCTACCTTATTATATTCCATGAACACGTTGTTCCAGATCTCAAGGTACTTGTGGCAGTCGCAGCCGGCGTGGCAGTTGGGGCCGCAGGGGGCAATGCCCGTGTCGTAGAAGATCTCCGTGTCGGGGCCGCAGGGGCCGGTGAGCCCTGCAGGGCCCCACCAGTTGTGCTTCTTGGGCAGATATACAATATGAGAGGGGTCTGCGCCCATCTCCACCCAGCGGTCGTGGGAAACGGTGTCCCGGGGGCAGTCTTCGTCACCCTCAAAGCAGGTGAAGAAGAGCTTCTCCTTGGGAATGCCCAGCCACTTTTCGTCGGTCAAGAACTCCCAGCTGTAGGCGATGGAGTCTTCCTTAAAGTAATCGCCCAGAGACCAGTTGCCCAGCATCTCAAAGAAGGTGCAGTGAGAGGTGTCGCCCACCTCGTCGATGT
>CAYUHW010000228.1:0-3281 GCA_964444605.1 uncultured Christensenella sp.
ATCGAACCAATGACCTCCACGATGTCAACGTGGCGCTCTAACCAGCTGAGCTATAACCCCTCGCCCTCGAACGAAGATTATTATACTCGCAAAGCTGAAAAAAAGCAAGTCTTTTTTTCAAAAAAACCAAAAAAATATTAAGTTAAAGAAAATTCCCGCAATCGGGGCTTTTTTGCTTGCGAAAGCTGGCGGCAGAGGCAAATTGCAAGGATAAAGCAAAGACCCATGCCGCTGATGCTTACGCCGTTGGGACTTCCCAACCGCACTCTGCAGTAGGAAAAAAGAAAATACTCCTGCAAACAAAAACTCAGTTCATAGGTAATCCCGCCCAAAGCGCAGGCACAAAATCGCTCCTCTGCCCCTTTGCAATACAGCCAAACAAACAATACCAGCGCCAGCCCGCCCAGAAGAGCCGGCTCAAAGAACAGCGGCACCCAATCCGTCAGTTTCCAAGCGGCTACTCCACCAAACAGGCCCGACAGAAGCACTCGTTCCCAATGGCCTTTCACAGGAATGGCCGTACCGATCAGCAGAAGCAGGGCGGCCGGGAAAAGGGTAATATTTTCCCACTTCAGTTCACCGATAAAAGAGAGCGCAAGTGTCAATAGGAACAATGCGCTATAATACAAACGCTTCTTTTTCGGGAACGGAAGGAGACCTGCGGCCATAAAGACAATACTTGCGAACAATGCAGGCTGATAAAAAAACAAAAGCGTCACTTCCTTTTCTTTGGCTATCCATAGGATGCGGCGCTTTTTGTATTTTATGCCTGGTCTGTTTCTTACAACACTTTTTCGCCTCGTGCGTAGACGGCCTTTATATCTCTGTCGTCACAGCGGAAGATGCAGCGTCCCAAGCGTGCGGGCAAGGATAGACCATCCCAAAGGCCGAAACGGACATCCTCCACAATCATACAGCAGAAGGGATCTCCGATACCAAAGCCGGGCTTACGGCCGAAGAAAGAAGCCGCTGCCGAAGAGGCCAGGTAATAGGCGGCAGGAACGGTCAAAAAGTCCTCCTCCCAGTGGGACGAGATGCGGCGGTCTTTGGAACAGCGGATGGTATCCCTCATGACTCGGAACATGGACAAACTGCTTCCTCCTGCCACATCGCTGCCCAAGTACACTTCGTTGCCTTCCTCCATTAGTGTGGTGACGGGACACATGCCGGAGATGAGCGCATTGTTGCTGTCGGCGCAATGAACGGCCTTAACCTTGCGTTGGCGCAGGGCCTCCCGCTCCCTGCTGTCGCAATGGACGCAGTGGGCCATGAGCGTATTCTTATCCAGCAGACCGAATTTGTCATATACCTCCCAATACTGGCCGCACTCGGGAAACAGGGTATGCACCAGCGCCATCTCCCCTGTGTTTTCGGAAAGATGAGATTGAACGGGAAGATTATATTCCTTTTTCAGCTTTCCTAAAGCCGCCAGCAGTTCCCGCGAGCAGGAAGGGACAAAGCGGGGAGTCAGAATGGGCTTAATGTGAGAAAACAAGCGAGCGCTCTCAATAAAGCGAACCGTGTCGGCAATGCTTGCTTCTGCCGTTTCCCGCAGGTAATCGGGGGCGTTTTGATCCATGTTTACCTTTCCCACATACCCGCTGATACCGGCTTTCTCCAGCTCCTCCATTAAAACCAAGGTGCCCTCCAGATGCAGGCTGGAGAACATGGCCACATGGGTAGTACCGTTATGAATCAAATCGGCCGCCAGCTTTTTATACATGCACCGTGCATAAGCAGGGTCAACATATTTACTTTCTGTTGGGAAGGCATGGGTGTCCAGCCAGGTAAGCAAAGGCAAGTCCATGCCGACACCGCACATTTCATACTGCGGAGCATGGAGGTGCATGTCCAAAAAGGTTTGCAGAATCAGAGCCTCTCCGTAGTCCTCTATAGGTTCATGAGAGAAAGCGGGCGGCAAAGTCTCATAGAGGCCTGTAAGAATGCCGTCTTCCAGCACCGCATACCCGCCGGGCAGACAACGCAGTTCTTTCGGGGTCACTGCTTCTATTATGTTTCCTTTGAGAATTCGGATCATACTATTTCCTCCCGAATGTCTAAGTCTAACAGTTCTCTTGCCTCTGTTTCCAGCAAACGGAGCAGGTCCGGATGGGCCTGCATGACCGGCCGCCCTCCCCTGTCTCCCGTCAGTTGAAGCAGTTCATCGAAACAAGCTTTGGGAAAGACAGACGGCTTTCCGCTTTTCCCTTTTTTTCCTAAAGCCCATATGCAATTTGGCTCCTCTTCAAAGGCCTTCAACAGGGCCGAAACGGTTTCCTTTTTTAAATACGGCTGATCCCCAACCGCATACAGAATTCCGTCGGGAACACGGTTTAAGGCGGCCTCCGTGCCCAATACAACGCTGCCGCTCATGCCCGCTTCCGGAGAAGGATTCAGCAATACTTCGTAGCCAAGCCTCTCCCCTGCCTCCTGCAGATATACGCGCTCCTTTGTGGTCACCAGTATTTTATGGACAAAGGGGATTTGAGCATAAAGTTCCAAGCAGCGGATTCCCATGGGCTTCCCGTCAACAGGATATGCCAGCTTGTCTTCTCCGAAGCGTTTGGAAAGACCTGCCGCAGTCAGTACGCATACTACGTTCACCGCCGATACCTCTCGCAGGGATTCCGAAATACGTATTCCCCTTTCCCCGGTAAAATGAGTTTGCCGTTTTGCACCACCAATTCCCCCTTCAACAGCACATCCCGGGTTTTTCCTGCGGCCTCATAGCCTTCATAAGGAGAATTGTCGCAATGATGCAGATTGGTAGCGGCGTGAATTTCATGGGGGCAATGGGGATCAAACAAAACGATATCGGCATCGGAACCTTCCTGCAGAACGCCTTTTTGCGGATACATACCGAAGAGACGGGCAGCATTTTCACAAAGGAGCTTTCCCATCTGCTCTATGGTGATATATCCGCCCTTAACGCCTCGGGTGTATACAATTTCCGCACGGTTCTGTACCCCTGCGCCGCCGTTGGGAACCTTGGAAAAATCCCCTTCGCCCATAGCCTTTTGCGCCATGGTAAAGGAACAGTGGTCGGTTCCGATCCAGTCAATCTCGTTTTTACCCATGGATTGGAGAAGGGCTTCCTGATCCTTCTTAGAGCGCAGGGGCGGGCTCATGATAAACTTTTCCCCGTCTTCTGCCAGATAGTCCTTTTCCTCCAGCACCATATATTGGGGACAGCTTTCCAGATATACTTCCTGTCCCCTCCTGCGTGCTTTTTCCGCTTCTGCCAATCCTTCTGCAGTGGAAAGATGCACCACCCAAGCAGG
>CAYUHW010000229.1:0-3274 GCA_964444605.1 uncultured Christensenella sp.
CCCCCTCTACCCGCATCTATGCGCCTACCCACAAAAGCGAGGTGGAGCTGAAGGTTATGAGCGAGGAGGGGACGGCCGTGCGTCCCCAGCCCAAGGCGGAAGAGGCGGAAAAGGCCCGTGCGCAGGCCGCCGCCCCCAAGGTGGACAGAGCCGTGATTTTGTCCAGACTGCTTATTTTGCTGACGGTGTTCGTCATTGCAGCCACCGCCATTCTGGCCATTGACGGCAACGCCAAGGTAGCCAAGATTTACACGGAGATTTACGAACTGCAGGACGAGATTGCTTCCTATGAGAACCAGATTTCGCTTTTGCAGAAACAGCAGAGCTCGCTGAACGATTACGCCACCATCAACCAGGCCAATCAGGAAGCGGGACGCACCATGAACTGGGAGCTGGGAGACTGAATTGCCTAAACAAGAACCGACACAAAATAATAAGAAGCGGAGACGCCGTGTGCCCCGTGCCAAGCGCAAGCTGCTCTTTGCCAGTGCCTGCGCCATTCTGCTCATACTGGTGCTCATCGGCAACCTTATATATGTAGGGATTGTCATGGGGCCGGAGTATTCTGCCAAGGCCCAGCGCCAGTGGCAGAGCACCGTAAGCCTGCAGGCGGACCGGGGGGACATTGTAGATCGCAACGGCAACGTGCTGGCGGAAAGCTACACCACCTATCAGGTCTGCGCCAACCCCGCCTCCATTGAAGAGGAGGACAGGGAGCGTGTGGCCAACATTCTGGCTACCCTTTTGAATCTGGATTACGACACGGTCTACTCCAAGCTCATCAAGCGCAGTCCCACCACGGGAGCCCTCTACCAGCAGGTTAAGATTAAGGATCAGGTGGAGGCAGACGTGGTCACCCAGCTTTCCTCCTACCAGTTGGGAAGCGGCGTAAGCTACTATGCGGACGTCAAGCGGAACTACCCCGAGGGGCAGCTGTTTGCCCAGCTTCTGGGGTATACGGACATTGACGGCAACGGGCAGACCGGGGTGGAGCTTACCTACAACAGCTATCTGGCCGGTCAGAACGGCAAGCAGATTGTGGAAACCGACCGGGACAACAATGCCATCGTAGGCGGGGAAGAGGAGTATATTGAGCCAGTCCACGGCAGTGAGATTGTCACCACCTTGGACACCGCCGCCCAGAACTTTTTGGAGGCGGCCTTGGAGGAAGCCTGCACGGTGAATCTGGCCAAGTCCGCTTACGGGGTGCTCATGGACCCCAAGACCTCGGAGATTATCGCCATCGGCACCTATCCCTCCTTTAACCCCAACACCCCGCCCAGAAGCGACATGGACACCCTGCTGGAGCTGTCCCGCCAGCGGATGGTCACGGACACCTATGAACCGGGTTCCGTGTTCAAGATGATTACTCTGGCGGCGGCCATTGACACGGGGACGGTGAACACCGCCACGGGCTTTGAGTGCAAAGGCTCCCTCACCGTTGCGGGGGAGAAGATTAAGTGCTGGAAGAGCGGCGGCCACGGGAAGGAGTCTTTGCAGGAGGCCGTATCAGGTTCCTGCAACCCGGCCTTTATGTCCATGGCCCTGAAGATGGGCACCAACACTTTCTACGATTATATTTATGCCTTCGGCTTCAACGATTCCACCGGCTCCGGGCTGACGGGAGAGACCAAGGGCACCGTAACCCACAAGAAGTACATTCGGGAGCCGGATCTGGCCCGCATCGGCTTCGGCCAGAGCATCTCCTGCACGGGCTTGCAGATGGCCGCTGCGGCCGCCGCCTGCATCAACGGCGGAGAGCTTCTTCAGCCCTACTACATCTCCTCCATTACCGCCGCCGACGGCACGGTGCTGGAGACCCACGAGAGGACGGTAGTCCGCCGGGTGATCAGCGAGTCCTCCTCCAAAACCCTCCGCACTCTTTTGCAGGGGGTAGTGGAAACGGGCAGCGGAAAGAACGCCGCCATTCCCGGCTACAGCGTAGGCGGCAAGACGGGCACCTCCCAGAAGTATGACGACAAGGGGAACGTGTCCAGCACCCTGCTGGTAGCGTCCTTCTTGGGCTTTGCCCCCGTGGACGATCCCCAGTATATGTGCTTAATCATTGTGGATGAGCCGCAGGTGCCCGTGGTATACGGCAGTACCGTGGCCGCTCCCTATGTCCAGCAGGTGCTCAGCAAGGTGCTGAATTACTACGGCATCGAGCCGGACAAAACGGGGGATCAGGCCGTTTCCGTTCCCGATTTGACGGGGATGACCGTGGAGCAGGCCGTGGCCGCTTTGAAGGAAGCGGGCTTGACGGCTACCTACATGGAAGAGGAAGCCGCCGCCGCCGTCCAGCGCCAGTCCCCCAAGGCGGGGAACGTGGTGGTCAAGGGGAGCAACGTGATTCTCTATACCGCCTGGACCACCTACAAAGCAGAGGACGTGGAGGTGGAGATGGTGAAAATGCCCGATATTATAGGCAAAAACCGTCTGGACGCCATGGACGCTTTGATTAAGGCGGGGCTGGTTATGGACTATGATCGGGCCAACAGCGCCGGCACGGTGATTTCCGTCCAGTATGAAGAAGGCACCCAGCTTCCCAAGGGCGCCAGCGTGCGGGTGGAGTTTTACGTACAACCGGATGAATAGAACCGTGTGACGGCACGGAGAAGGGAACCCATATGAAATTATCCCAAATCGCCCAGGAGCTGGGCGTACGGTTTGAAGGCGAGGACAGAGAGATTACCTCCGTGGACTACGATTCCCGCAAGGCGGGGCCGGGGAGCTTATTCTGCTGTCTGACGGGGGAGAAGACCGACGGGCACAGGTTTGCCCCCATGGCCGTGGAGAAGGGGGCGGCCGCCCTTATTTGCCAGCGGCCTTTGCCCTTGGAGGTGCCTCAGCTTATCGTCCCCGACGGAAGACTGGCCATGGCCCAAGCCGCCGCCTGCTTCTACGGGCACCCGGAGAAGGAGATGACCATGCTGGCCGTCACCGGCACCAACGGCAAGACCTCCACCACCTATATGGTCAGAGCCGTGGCCATGGAGGCGGGGAAGAAGGTGGGGCTTATCGGCACCATCCAGAATTTAATCGGGGAGGAAGCGGTGTATACCGAGCGCACCACCCCGGAGTCCGTAGATCTGTTCGCCCTTTTGCGGCGCATGGCCGACAGGGGCGTAGAGCTGGTGGTCATGGAGGTATCCTCCCACGCTTTGGTGCAAAAGCGGGTGGCGGGGATTCCCTTTCGGGCGGGGCTGTTTACCAACCTGACCCAGGATCATCTGGACTATCACAAGACCTTTGAAAACTATCGGGCGGCCAAAAA
>CAYUHW010000230.1:0-3270 GCA_964444605.1 uncultured Christensenella sp.
GCCCTTCTCTTGCGGGGGCGGGGGCGGTGCCCCCGCACCCGCAAGGGTTCGCATGGCGAACCGCCGCCCCGCCCCACGCACATGGCAAAACAAAAAGACCGGGGTGTCCGGTCTTTTTTGCATGGGTGTTTAGGTTTAGAAGACGAAGTTTCCGTTGCGGAAGACGGGGATGACGGTGCCGTCCTCCTGAATGCCGTCAATGGACAGATCCGCCGTGCCGATCATAAAGTCCACATGGGTGGAGGAAGCGTTGAGGCCGTGGGCGGTCTGCTTCTCCTCGTCCCACTCCGTAGCCCCCGCCACGCAGGAGGGATAGGCCTCGCCGAAGGCAAAGTGGCAGGCGGCGTTCTCGTCAAAGAGGGTGTTGTAGAAGAGGGTCTCCGCCTGACGGATGGGGGAGTCGTAGGGCACCAGCGCCGCCTCGCCGAAGCGGCAGGCCCCTTCGTCCAAAGCGATGGCCTTCTGCAGTACGTCCTCTCCGGAGGAAGCCGTGGCCTTGACGATCTTCCCTTCGTGAATCTCAAAGCGGATGTCCTTGATAATATTCCCGTCCATGCACAGGGGCATGGAGGCGCACAGAACTCCCTCGCCCCGCATGCGGTCGGGAGCGGTGAAGACCTCCTCCGTAGGCATGTTGGCCACGAAATACTGTCCCTTGGGGGTCTTTTCCCCGCCTGCGCACCAGATGTGATCCTTGCACAGGCCTACGGTGTAGTCCGTGCCCAGGGCGTTGTAGTAGTGGAGGCGGTCAAAGCGGTACTCGTTGAGCTTTTGGGCGTGGGCTTGGAGCCTTGCGTCATGCTCCTTCCAAGCCTGCACGGCGGTGCCGTCCCCCTTAATCCGCACGGCGGTGAAGATTTTCTCCCACAGCGCCTCTACGGCTTCCTTCTCAGGCAAATCGGGGAAGACCACCTTGGCCCAGGCGGGGGAAGCCAAAGCCCCTACGCACCAAGGCATGGCGCTGGCCATCATGAGGCGCATATACTCCTTCAAAGGCTCGGCGGAAGCACGGCTGCTCCGCTGGAGACGGTCGGGGTCCACCCCCTTTAAATTCTCGGGGTTCCCGGAGGCAAGGCTCAGGCGGCCGGCCCCCTGACGGGCATAGTCCGTCAAAAACCGCACCCGCCACTCGGGGCACTCGTCAAAAACGGCATCGTCGCCGTGGAGGAACTTTGCACGGGTGAGATATTCGTCCGTCCAGTTCAGCACCACTTCCCGAGCCCCCCGCTCATAGGAGGCGTCGGCGCACAGGCGAGCCATCTGGGCCTGATCCACCTGACAGTTGATAATCAGGGTCTGCCCTTTTTCCAAGTTAATGCCCACGTCTACCAGCAGATGGGCGTATTCCCGCAGTTTATCCTCAAAACTCGGCATAGTCATTTCCTTTCTCTTTTCTCTTTTTGTCTTTATTACTTAAGAAGGGACGGGGAGACCCGTCCCTGCTGTGTGCTTTTTATCGGAAGTTACTCTTCAATCTCCGCATGCTGAGCGGCGGCGAAATGAGGTCTGCCCACAAGGAGGAAGACACAGCCTGCCACGAACAGCAGAATCAGGCTCAGAATGCCCAAGCTGGCCTTGCCGGTAATGCCGAAGACCAGGGCGTACAGGGCGGGGCCGATGACGGCGGCGAACTTTCCGAAGATATCCATGAAGCCGAAGTACTCGTTGGAGCGTTCCGGGGGAATAATCTGTCCGAAGTAGGAGCGGGACAGCGCCTGAATGCCGCCCTGCACCGTGCCCACCATGGTGGCAAGAATCCAGAACATCACCTGTCCGACGGACAGCGCCTGCTCCTGTGTCATGCCCAGCATGGCGTGGAAATCAATGAAGAAGCCCATGAAAAAGCCCACAATGGTGATGAGGGCATAGACCCCCACGGCGATGCCGATGAGCTTCAAAGCGCCGTACTTTTTCCCCCAGTTTCCAAAGAGGATGGAGAAGGGCATGGCCACAATCTGGGTGACCAGCAAAGCCAGGATCATGCCGATGGAGCCCAACCCCAAGGTGGAGCCATAGTTGGTGGCCATGGAGATGATGGTGTCCACGCCGTCAATATAGAAGAAGTAGGCCAGCAGGAAGAAGAGGACAGCCTTGTTGTTTACAATGCTCTTGAGGGTCTTCCAAACGTTCTTCAACGCCTCTCTGCCAAGCTGGGCGGGAGGGGTTTCCACATAGTGCTTCTGCTCCACGTTTTTCCAGAAGGGGATGGAGAAAATCAGCCACCAAACGGGGACGATGGCAATGGCAATCTTGTAGCCCAGCATGTTGTCCAGACCCATGAGCACCATGATGACAATGGACAGAACGAAGGGGATGGTGCTGCCGCCGATGTAGCCCATGGCAAAGCCCCAGGCGGAGACCTTATCCATGCGGTCCTTGGTGGTGACGTCCGTCAAAAAGCTGTCATAGAACAGGCAGGAGCCGGAGAAGCCCACGCGGCTGAGCATGAAGCCGAGGATCATGAGCACCCAGTTGTCAAAGACGGCCATGACCAGGGTGAAGACTACGCCCACAATCATAAAGATCTTCCACAGCTTCTTTTTCATGCCCTTGAAGTCTCCGATGGCGCCCAGGAAAGGAGCCATAAGGGCCACAATTAAGTTGGCGAAGGAGACGGCATAGCCGTAGATGTTGTCGATGGCTTCGGCGTTGGCCAGCTGCCCGATGACCATGGCAAAGTAAATGGGCCAGATGGCGGCGGCGATGTTGGTTGCCCAGATGGAGTTGGCCCAGTCATAGAGAATCCAGCTTTTCTCTACCTTGCTAAAGCCTTTCCAGCCTTTTTTCGTTTGAAGCTCTTTTGTTTCCAAGGTTCTTTCCTCCCTGTTGAATCTTCTTATATTATGACACAATCCGTCGCCGGGCGCAATGCAGTTTTCCCATTTGGTCTACTTGTTTTTCATTGTGACTACTAATGGCGAAACCACCATTCCCGTAATTTCGTATGGTAAAGTGCCTCTACCAAACATAAGGGAGGCGATTTTTATCTTTCACTGTACCCGTCAAATGCTCCTGTCCGGCGTGCTGCTGGGGAGCTTTCTTATTTCCGTAACCCAAGGCTGCGGGGAACCACGGGGGGAGCAGCTTCGAAACGTCTTTGCTCCGGTTATCCGTCAGGCGGAGCTGGTGGTCTCTGCCCCCGGGGACACCCCTGCGCCCACCGCTACCCCCACGCCTGCACCTACGGCCACGCCTGCGCCGACCCCCACTCCGGCGCCGACCCCCTTCTCTTTGCTCTGGTTTTCGGACACCCAGGTCTATGCCTACAAG
>CAYUHW010000231.1:0-3239 GCA_964444605.1 uncultured Christensenella sp.
TTGTAAAGGGCTTGCCCTTGGAGATTGAGGAAGCCGCCGCCATCGACGGCTGCGGTCCCATCCGAACCTACTTCTCCGTGGTGCTGCCCATGATGCGGCCTACCATGATTTCCGTAGGCATTTTGGAGATTATGTGGATTTGGAACGACTTCTTGCTCCCCTATCTGGTGCTGGATCGGAACAAGTACATGACCATCTCCCTGCACATTCAGTACCTGCAGGGCAGCTACGGCAAGGTGGACATGGGCGCCACCATGGCCGTCATTATGCTGAGCATTCTGCCCGTAATCATAGCCTACCTTTTCTGCCAGAAGTACATCATCAAGGGCGTAGCCGCCGGGGCAGTAAAGGGCTAAAATTCTCCATTTTCTACCATTCGAATAGGGACTCCAAAGAGACCGGCACGGAACGACGACCGTGCCGGTCTCGCTATATATGCGCAAACACAGGCAGAAAAGGGGAGAAGCGGGCAAAGAAAAAGGACGGCAGAACCGTCCGAGGGAGAAGGGTAGGGCGGGGCAGGGGGCTGCCTGCGGCAGCCCTTTGGGCGAAGCCCAAAGAGAACGGCGAAGCCGTTCCCCTGCCCCGCCCCCCGGCTTACAGGAAGAATTTCCGCCGCAGGCTTTCCTTTAAGGGCGGTGAAATGGCGATAATCAGCAGGGTCAGCCCCAGAATGAAGAATACGGCCAGGGGATAGATGGACCAGATAAGGCTTTCGTGGAGATGGAAGGTCAGATTCAGCAGAAACTCCACCAGCACCATAAAGCCCCCTACGGCCATGAGGGTGCCGGCACTGATGTACAAAGCCCCTTGGGGTACATAGCAAAACAGAGCCACCGCCCCTGCGGCAATGAGCATAAGCCCGCCCGTAACGGGGAGGGCAAAAGACAAATACCAGTGTCCCCCCGTGGCAAAGTTGATATACAAAAGGTACAGCCCGGCTGCCACAAAGTCCGAAGCCACAAAGATTACCGGTGCGGCGTGGCGGAACCAGGTGGGCAGCACGGCGGTCACATAAACGACCAGCAGGGCGCCCACTACATAGCCTGACCAGACCAATTCCCCATTCATGCGCCAGTCCACCAGCAGGGAAATGACCAAGGGCACCAGAAACAGCATGGTCAGCACAAACAGAATGCCCTTGCGGCTGGCCGTCTCCTTGGGACGGGCGGCGGGGTAGGGCTTTTCTCCTTGGGGGCGGGGGAGGTCGGGATGAAAGACCACCGTGCCGCAGAGAGGGCACTTTTCTTCACTGTCGCAGAGCTCGGCTCCGCAGCGGATGCAGTACATAATGAATCTCCTTTAGTCCGGGCACCGTGCAGAAGGCGGTGCGGATTTGGTATAGATACGGCAGGTCAGGAATTGCTTTCCACCTTGGCCTTCAGCCCCTGCTTCTGCAGGGATTGGAAGAACTTCAGCTCCAACTCCGGCTCCCGAATGTTGCGGATCATGTTGATATTCATGGCGTCCCCATAGGTCAGCACCCCGCAGTTGTGGGGCGCCCGTGCCTGGGGGCCGATGATAAAGTCCATGCGCTTTACATATTTGCCCATTTCCTCCGGCACCGTGACCAGCCCCAGATTAGACAGGCACAGACAGCTTTTCCGCTCGCCCACGGCATCGAAAACCGCCTTCATGGCGATGTTTTTTATGAACAGGGGCATGATTTTCAGCAGCATGGCCTGCTCACTGCTGACGTTGGCGGCAATGCGGGTGCCCATGAGCTTGGCGGTGCAGTCCAGCCCCATGCGGTGGTGGACGATGCGGCACAGCTCCTCAAAGGTGTATTCGCCCAACTGGGGATCCACCTCCGGGGTCACATACAGGGCAAAATTCCGCAGGGTGTTGCTGGGGAAGAGCTTTCGCAGATTGACGGGGATGAGCACCTTGACGGGCTTGCGGTTGCGGCGAAAGAGCACCTTCTCCGCCTGCAGGTTCAAAATGGCCTCCATCATGGCGGCGCAAAGGAACTCTGTAATGGTCACCCCGCAGGCCTTGGCCCGCTCCTTGACGGCGGAGGCCTCCAGCATCAGGGTCACCAGATGCAGTTCCCCGCCGGGCTCCCGGGTGCCGCTTAAATGGTAGGCGGTGCGCTCTGTGCGCCCTGCCCGCACGGCTCCGGCATATTTCACAAAGCTGTCCTCCAGCTCCTCCTCCTGAGGGGACTCCAAACGGCACAGCACCCCGTCCTCATTGGGAATGTCCGCCCCGTACTTCTGGGTCAGATACTCCGCCAGCAGGGTTTTTAAAAAGATCAATGCGCCGCTGCCGTCGGTCAGGGCGTGGAAAATTTCCAAAGCAATGCGGTTTTTATACACAATGACCCGCAAAGCGCACTCCCGCACCTCCTTAAAGGGCACATGAGCCAGGGGCCAGGACTTTTCCTCCCGCAAAGTGGGGGCATGGGACAGCTCCTCCAGATAGTACCAGAAGGTGCCCTTGCGCAGGCGCACGGCCATGGAGGGGAAGCGGCGGACGGTGACGTCCAGGGCAGATTGCAGAACGGTTCTGTCCACAGGCTCCGTCAACGTGGCGGACAGACGGAAAAAGTTGTTCCAGTTGCGGCGGCGGGCGGCGGGATAAATCTTGGCGGCGTTGTCCAGGCGCATCCAGCGGAGCTTCCGCTCCGGGCACAGGTAGCGGTTTAAAAAGTCCCCCATGGCCTGCATGTCCTCCCCGTTTTCGTTGAGGGGGTACAGAAGATAGGCATGCCACATTTCAGGGGCAATGCGCAGACGGCTTTTGCATCCGCACTCCAACAGCCGCTTGTGCATGCGGCGGCTGTCGTCCAGGAGGATTTCGTCGCCTCCGGCCAAAATCAAGGTGGGGGGAAGACCCTTTAAATCCCCGAAGAGGGGGGACATAAGGGGCTGGGCGGGATCATTTTCTCCGGCGTAGCAGTGGGCGTAAAAGTCCAGCACCTCCCGGGTCAGGGAGGGATCCTTGTCTTTGTTTTCCTCATAGGTGTCCCCGGAGCCGGTCAAATCCGTCCAGGGGGACATGGCGATGATGCCGCAGGGCTGGGGCATGCCCAGCTCCTTGAGCTTTAAGCACAGGGCAAAGCACAAGCCGCCTCCGGCGCTTTCGCCGCAGAGGAGAATCTGGCGGGGGGTGTAGCCCTTGGAAAGCAGATAGCGGTAGGCCTCCAAAGCATCCTCCACCGCTCCGGGGAAGGGGGCTTCGGGAGCAAGGCGGTAGGCGGCGCAGAATACCCGCACCCCTGCTTCGTCGCTGAGGGC
>CAYUHW010000232.1:0-3193 GCA_964444605.1 uncultured Christensenella sp.
AAAGAGAATATGCCGCCTGATTTGCATGCTGGCAGATTGGGCCGCATTGGGCATGGAGGTCGTTGCCACAGCCGCCAATGGCCTGGAGGCACTGGACGCCATCAGGCAGCACCAGCCGGACATTTTGATTACCGATATCCACATGCCCGGCTGCAGCGGTCTGGAACTTATTGCGCAGGCAAAAGCTCTTCAGCCGGAGCTGGAGATCATCATTGTCAGCGGCTATGCCTATTTTGACTATGCCCAAAGCGCCATCAAGCACGGCGTTGGAGAATATCTTCTCAAGCCCATTAAGCAGGAGGAACTGATGGCCTCTCTGCGCAAGCTGGGACAGCGGTGCCGGGAGCGGCGCAGTGCGGCGCAGGAAGTGCATACCCTTCGGGAGGGCATTCAGGAACAGATTACCCTGCAGCAGGAGCAGTTTGTCTGCGACCTGATGAACAAGCAGGTGGAAGATCTCTCCGCCTCGGCCATTGCCCAGCGGTATCATCTTATGTGGAAGGGCAGTTCCTTTGTAGCCTTTGTGCTGAAAATTGACTATGCGCCGGGCACCTTTACCGATGCGTCGCTGGAGGTCATTCTGGAAAAGGCCCGCTCCGTTTTGGACGGTTGTTTGTCTCCCATCTGCGATTTTTTGGTGATGCACTTTGAAAAGACGGAGGGTTGCGGCGTTCTCTGCGTTTCGGACAAGCATCAGGGCGCTTTGCGCAAGGCTCTGCGGGAGGCTGTGAATCAGCTTACCGCTCAGAAGCCGTTGCTGGGAGATATTGCTTTTTCCGCCGGCCTTGGCTGTGTGGTGTCCGATACCCGGGATTTGCCTCAGACCCTGAAAACCGCTCGACATTCTGTGCTGGAGCGTTTGCGGGAGGGCTCCGGTAGGCTGTATGAGCCTCTGACGGGAAAAAACGCCGTAGATACGGACAGCCTGCTTCAGCACTACCGCAGTTCCGTCGGCCATGCCATCGACCAGTTGGACGCGGATGCAGCGTCCCAATGCGCAGATCAAATGGAAGCAGAAGCCCTGGCAACGGCGGGAATCACCGGCAAGGCCATGCTGGATTTGGTAGAGGCCGCAGGAAGAATGTTTATTCTGCGGTGCAACTTCCCCCAGCAGGAGGAATTGGTGGAGCGCTATGAACTGTGCTGCCGCCAGAGCAGCAGCGCCAAGGTGCTCTTTGACCAGTTGCGGCAGATGCAGACGGAGCAGCTTCTGCGGATTCGGCAGGAGCGGGAAACGGAAGCCAGCCGTCCCATTCGGACAGCAAAGAAATATGTGCAGGATCACTTCCGGGAGTCCATCACGCTGGAGGACGTCAGTGCGGCGGTGGGCTTCAGTGCCAGCTATTTCAGCGTCCTGTTCAAAAAGGAGACCGGGCAGGGATTTGCCAAGTACCTGACCAATATCCGCATGGAGCAGGCCAAGGTACTGCTCCGGGAGACCGACCAGCCTGTGGCGCAGGTTTGTCGGGAGGTGGGCTACTCAGACGTCAAGCACTTTGTCCAAACCTTCCGAAAGGCAACGGGACTGAATCCCGCCCAATATCGAAAGTTCTACGGCTAAGGGGGCAGTGCCATGGAGAAAAAGCATTGGTGGAAGTATCTCATGCCCCGCTCCTTTGCGCTGTGTGCCTGTCAGGCGGTATGCACGCTGGCAGTCCTTTTGGTGCTGGTTTTGCACACCCGCAGCAAGGCGGTTTTGACGGGGACGCTGGTATGCGGTCTGGTTTTTCTGCTGTTTCAATTTGCATGGTGGAAATGGATTTACCTTCCTTACCGCAAAATGGAAAAGGAGGGTACAAAATTTCTGGACGGCTATATGCCCGAGGGAGAATTGGTAGCCGCCGCTTCCCAGTTTTCTCCGGTGGTGGAGCGGCTCCTTCGGCGCATGGTGGAATTGGTCAGCCCCTCCCGCATGTTTGACCACAACAAGCGGAAGGCTCAGTACCTGGCCTTACAAAACCAAATCAATCCTCATTTTCTTTACAACACCTTAGACAGCATCCGCAGTGAGGCCATGCTGGCCCAACTGGACAATGTGGCAGATATGACGGAAGCGTTGGCTTCCTTCTTCCGCTATACCATCAGCAAGGTGGAAAACCTGGTATCCGTGGAGGAGGAACTGCAAAACTGCGCCACCTATTTTAAAATTCAGGAATACCGCTTTGAGGATCGGCTGCAGATGGAAGTTAGATGCGACCCGGAGGAGTGGGACGAAATTCGCCGTTGCCGCCTGCCCAAGCTGACCCTCCAGCCCATTCTGGAAAATGCCATCATCCACGGAACGGAGCTGAAGCTGGGCGCAGGCAAGCTGGTGATTCATTTGGAGCGGACAGAAAAGCGGCTGCTCATTCGAGTTTCGGACAACGGCGTGGGCATGGATGAAAAAACCCTGGCGAAGCTGAACAGCCGCCTTGGCAAAAATGCGCTGGGCGTGCAGAAAGAGGAGCAGAGCAAGGGCGGTTTGGCGCTGGTAAATGTGGATCATCGAATCCGCCTTTTGTTCGGGGATACCTACGGGCTCCACGTATTCTCCACCCTGGGCTCCGGCACGGATGTGGAGGTGACCATTCCCATCGTCACCAGTGACCACGACGTTTCCAATCAGGAGGTACTGCAGTGAGACCGGAAGTGTTCCGAATGGAACGGGTCACGTATCAGGAAAAAGGGATGGAAGAGCTGGCAGACTGCAATCTGCACATCTTTTCTGGTGAAATTCTGGGGCTGATTCCGTTGAACAGCCACGGCCTTTCTTCTTTGCTGGAGGTCATTACCAAAAATCTTCCGTTGGTATTCGGCTTTGTCTTTCTTCGGGAGAAACTCATCAATAGCTGGCGGGATCCCCGTCCCCACCATAACCCCATTGGCCTGATTCAGAGCAAAAGTCAGTTGGTGGAGGGGCTTTCTCTGGCAGACAATGTCTTCGTTCTGCGCAACGGGTTTCGGGCTTGGTATATTCAGTCCAAGCTTCTGCGGGCGCAGCTGCTGCCCTTCTTTGAAAAATTCGGCATTGCGGTTCCCCCCGAGGAACATCCCGAATCCTTGACCCCCTTTCAGCGGGTGGTGGTGGAGCTGATCCGTGCTATGGTGGCAGGGTATCGGCTGATTATTCTTTATGACATCAGCGCCTTCTTGGGGGAGTGGGAGCTGGTACAGCTCCATGGCATTTTAAGGCAGTGTGCGGCGGAGGGTTTTT
>CAYUHW010000233.1:0-3189 GCA_964444605.1 uncultured Christensenella sp.
CTGCTGGGGGCTTTGCTGGAGGGGCCGCCCTTGTGGGGGGTCATGATTGCCGCGGGGGTGTTTTCCCTGCTTTTGACGGCGGTGGAGGTCTTTACCCCCAGCCCGGGGGTCAGCACCCGCCTATTGCTGTTTATTTTGACCCAGGCCGCCGTGCTTCCCTTTCAAATAGACGGGGCGGGGGTCTCCGTGGCCTATGCCCTGCTGTCTGCCGCCCTGTCGGCCTTGGGGGTGTTTCTGCTTCTGCGCTGTCACGCCATTTTGCGGCGGCTGCGCCCGGGACGATCCTTAAACGGCGGGGAACAGCTTTGCCTGTCGGGACTGCTGGGACTGCTGCTGCTGGGACTGTGGGGGATGGAGGCGGGAAGCGTGTCCTTGCCTACGGTACTGCTCTATGGGTGCATGCTGGTGCTGGTGTATGCACGGGGGCTCAACGGCGTAGGCGTGGGGGTGCTGTTGGGGGCGGTGCTGGCCTTTGGGGATAAGGGCGGCGTACAGCTTTTGGGGGCGTATGCCCTGAGCACTCTGCTGAGCGCTTTGACGGCGCCCTACGGACGGGGGTATCTGCTGGTGGCCTTTCTTTTGAGTCAGGCTTTAAGCTGGGCGTTTTTAACCGGGGAGCAGGGGCTGGTGACCATGGAGAATGCCATGGTTGCTTCCATGCTCTTTGGGGCCTTGCCTGTGGAGTGGCTAAGGTACATGGAGGGACTGCTCAACGAAACCCGCAGTTCCCGGGAGAATACTGCCTTGGCGGTGCACCGCATACAGGAGCAGACCGCCCGCCAGATGGAGCAAACCGCCCGCCTTTGCGCCGAACTTGCCCACCTTTTTGACCCGGGGGAGGGAGAGGGGCGGTATCTGGAGGCCTGGTCATTGGGGGCGGCCAGGCGGGTATGTCAGGGGTGCGAAGTCAGGGTGCTGTGCTGGCGGGACGGCAGCGCCATGGAGAAGGCCATTTTGTCCCTTTTGCCCGCCTATGACAGAGGGGAGAGCGTCCGCCCTCTGCCGCCTATGGATACTCGTTGCCGCTATTTTTCGGAGCTTCTTTCCGCCGCCTACCAGTCCTATAATCAGGCCTTTGCCCACGAGGCGGGGCTGAAGCGGGCGGCTCGCCAGTGCGCCTATATGAACCGCCAGCTTACGGGGCTGGCCGCCGCCTTGTTCCGTCAGTCCGTCCGTTTGCGGGAGGACGATTGGGTGGACGATCGGTTGGAAACCGCTTTGTTTGCGGGACTGCAGAACCGAGGCCTTTCCCCCATAGCCTTGGATGCCTTTTACCCGGGAGGGAGCCTTCTCCTGCGGCTGTCTCTGGAGGCGGAGCCCGCCTTGACCAGCCGTGGGGTGACGGAGGCCGTACAGCAGACGGTAGGGCGGCCCATGCGCCTGCTGAGAGCCTGGCGGAAGGAGGGGAAGATGCTGGTGGAGATGGAGGAGGGGCAGTCCCTGAAGTCCTCCATGGCGGTGGCTTCCCTGCCGGAAAGCCCCGATGCGCCCTCGGGGGACGCTTCCGGGGAGTACCGCTTACCCAGCGGGCGGGTGATTTACGCCGTGTCCGACGGCATGGGCAGCGGGGAGCGGGCAAGAGAGGAGAGCCGTGAGGCTTTGCACCTGCTCTTTTCCCTTCTGAAGGCGGGCTTTGAGCGGGAGCTGGTCTATGAGAACGTGAACCGACTGCTTTTGCACAGAGCCAAGGAGGAGATGTATGCCACCTTGGACTCTGCCCACATCGACCTTGCCACGGGGGAGACGGAGCTGGTGAAGTACGGCGCTCCTCCCACCTGCCTTCTGCGGGGCGGCATCCCGCGGTTTTTGTGCGGGGAGTCCCTTCCCTGCGGCATTGTGGATGAGGCACGCCCCTCCGTGCAGCGCTTGCATCTTAAGCGGCAGGACCGGCTGATTTTCGTTACCGACGGGGTTTACGACCTTCTGGGGCGGGAATTGGAGCCGGTTCTGCGGCAGTGGAAGCAGGGAGGGGACAGAGAACTGGCGGAAGCCATTTTGGCAGAGGCCAAAAGCCGGGGACAGCGGGACGACATGACCGTTATGGTGGTGGGCATTGAGTGAAGAAGGATGCGCATATCCATAGAGCTGTTCCTGCTGGATAACTTTGTTATGAACCTGCTGGCCGTAAGGCTGGGGGAAGCACTGCGGGGGGAGAAGGGACGGCGGCAGAAGCTGTGCGCCTTTGCGGGAGCGGTGTGGAGCTTGGGGGCGTTGGCCCTGTGTCCCGTGCTGTTGGAGTTTTGGGGGCGGGCTTTATGCTTGGGGCTGATGACGCTATTGACCGCCCGCAGGGGGAGATACCCCTTGACCCTTTTGACCCTTCTGTGCGCCTATGCCTTGCTGGGCGGCGGCTTGCTCCTCTTGCAGATTGGGCTGGGACTGCCCATTCAAAGCGGCGGCGTTCTTATTTCCACCGTGCCCGTGCGCTTGGCGCTGTACGGCATGGCCGCAGGGTGGGGGCTGATCCGTCTGGTGCGCTTCTTTATCCGCCGAGGATACGAAGAAGCACAGGAAGGAGAGGTTCTTTTGAAGCTGGGGGAGAAAACCTTTGTGCGGCGGGCTTTTTTCGATAGCGGCAATTTATTGAGAGAGCCTGTCACCGGCCTTCCCGTGGTGCTGGCGGAGGGGGTGGAGATAGAGGAGGGGGTGCCCCTATATATCGATGGTTGGGGAGAAGTTTTAATAGGCAGAGGAGAATTGTATCTTTTGGAGGCGGCCGCAGGCCCCATGGAGGTCTATGTAGGCAGAGCTCCCATGAAGCTGGAAAAGGGGAAGGCCATTGTGCCCTGCTGGGCAGTGCCCAAGAGCAAAAAGGAAAGGAGAGAATTCTATGAAGGCAATCAAAAGACAATGGTACAGGCTGGTGCGAAAATGCAAAAAGCTCCTGTACCGCCTGTTTCCCAGGCTGAAGGCCGGGCGGCAAAATCCCCTGTGGTACCTGCGCACGGGGGAGAGCCTGCCTGCCCCTCTGACGGCGGAGGAGGAGAGCCGCTATGCCCTGCTGTCCCAGACCCAGGAGTGGGCACGGAACAAGCTCATTGAGCACAATCTGCGGCTGGTGGTCTATATCGCCAAAAAGTTTGAAAACACGGGGGTGCTGACGGAGGATCTCATCTCCATCGGCACCATCGGGCTCATCAAGGCGGTGAACACCTTCAACAGCGAGAAGAAGATCAAGCTGGCCACCTA
>CAYUHW010000234.1:0-3178 GCA_964444605.1 uncultured Christensenella sp.
GAAACCTACAAACAAAAAATCTTTGTATATTGTCGGCACTTATATGGTTTATTATAATGAACTTAACCGCAAAAATCAACACCGTGATCAGAAAACATTACCGTGTTTTGTTTCGCCGTTGCTTTTGCAGAATGAAAGGAAGAGAAAATGATGAAGCTGAAAGATCCCAATCGTGTCAAATTCACAGATTATTTGGGCGTTACCCTGATGAGTCTGACGGACAGCATTGCCGCAGGCCTCATGACCTCCTGGTTTATGCAGTATTTGACGGACTACGCCGGTCTCGGTACTCTGGGCGCCATTCTCGGTTCCGTCCTGCTGATTGTCATGCGTCTGTTTGACGCCGTCAACGATCCTCTGGAAGGCTGGATTATGGACAAAGCCAAGGTGGGCAAGTACGGAAAATACAAGCCTTTTATCATTCTCTCCATCCTCTGCGAAGCACTGGGGTTGGGTGTGCTGTTCTTCATTCCCGAAGGAATTACCTCCACGCCCGCACTGGTCGTTGTCTGGATCGTGCTGGGCTATTTGATTTATGACATCGGTGCTTCCTTCTACGCCCCCAACCTGGTCTACCGCACTTTGACCCTGGACAGCAACAAGCGCGGCAAGCTCATGATTGCGCCCCGCATGATGAACATGCTCATGGGCATGATCACCGGCTCTTTGATCACCATTGTCAACGGTGTCAACGCCGGCATCGGCAACTTCCACACCGCCTTTGGTGTAACCGTCATTGTCGCCGCCGTGGGCACGGGTCTGCTGTCCCTGCTGGGTATCGGCATGGTTAAGGAAAAGCACCATCCCGAAGCACCCGCCGAAGGGGAAAAGGTGAAGTTCACCGACATCTTTAAGATGTTCAAGGAGAACGATGCCCTGCGCATTAAGTTCTGCGCCACCATCTTCTCCGGCTTTATCTGGACCTTCCTTATGACCACCATGATGTACTATGTCAAGTGGGCTTACTGTGTAGATCCCGCCACCGGCGCCGTAGACACAGCCACCTTCGGCACCCTGTCTCTCATCGCCTCCATGATGATGCTTCTGCCTCTGCTGCTGGGCACCGCCGTTGCCATGCCCCTGATGAAGCTGTTTAAGACCCCCGTGCGCACCTACCGCTTTGTTATCATTATGGAAGCGGTTCCCTGCGGACTGATGTTTATTCTCCATATGCTGGGCATTCTCCAGACCTCCTCCGCCCTTATGCTGGCTCTGGTAGCCATTTCCGCCACGGCCATCGGCATCGGCTACATTCCCGGAGAAGCACTGAACATTGAGTGCATGGACTACCAGATTTATAAGAACGGCAAAGACCGCTCCGCGCAGGTCAACGCCACCTCCAAATTCTTGGACAAGGCGCAGAACGCTCTGGCCAGCGGCATGCTGGGCATCATCCTCATTGCCTTTGGATACGTGGTGGATTCCGTTACCGGCGACTTTGCAGGTGAGCTTTCCAACCTTCCCAAAATTCTGGACGGCTTTGCCATTGCCATGGGTCTTCTCCCCTGCCTCATGGGCGCTATCTCCCTTTGGCTGTACAGAAAGTACCCCATCACCCCTGAGCTGGCTGCCGAGATGAAGGTTAAGCTGGACGAGCATCACGGGGTACAGGAGGAGAAGTAATTCTTCTCCCCTGATCAGACAGAGACATGGCTTTACGGGCAAAAACAAAACGAAAGCCGCCAGAATGGCATATGAATTTATTTTGCAGGCCATAGGGCAGTAGCCGCCGGTCTGCCTCCATACGGCATTGCAGGACGGCGGCACAGGCTGCCGTCCTTACGCATATTCGGCGGCAGTTCAACAGATTTTCGGCATATGTTGCTTAACTTTCACCCTGCTTTCTTTTGGTGGTTGTGCTTGGGAAAAATGCCGTTATAATGAAAAGTGAGGAATTTAGGAGGAATCTTGTATGCAGGAAGCGTTTTTGATGGGAGCGGCCACGGCGGCGCATCAAGTGGAAGGCAACAACACCCACAGTGACTTCTGGGTGATGGAGCGCTTAAAGCACAGCGATTTTGCGGAGCCCAGCGGCGTGGCCGTCGATCATTATACCCGCTACGAAGAGGATATCAAACTGCTTGCCGACGCCGGGCTCAACGCCTATCGTTTCGGCATCGAGTGGGCCAGAATCGAGCCGGAGGAGGGCGTTTTCGACGAAAAGGAAATCCGGCACTATGGGGATATGCTGACCTGCTGCTATGACCACGGCGTTACGCCTCTTGTTACCCTCCAGCATTTTTCCAGCCCTGCCTGGCTGATTTCAAAAGGCGGCTGGGGAAAGGAGTATGTGGTGTCCGCCTTTGCCAAATACGCAAGAAAAATTGCGCAGTCGCTGGGAGACTTGACCCCTTACATCAGCACCATCAACGAAGCAAACATGGGCATTCAGCTTTGGAAGGTGTCTCAGGATATGCTGCAGGCCGGCAAGCGCAAGGAAGGAAACGTGCAGGTGGGACAGAACACGGGGCTCAACATAAAGGCCATTCTCTTGGGCATGTTGGAAAAGGGGCGTGCCTTCAAGTGCAGTCCCTTTGGAGTCAACACCTTCTTAATGCCCCGCAATGAAAAGCAGGAAATGTGCGTGCTCAAGGCCCACCGTGAAGCGGCAAAAGCCATTCGGCAGGTCAATCCGAAGATTAAAGTGGGACTGACCCTGTCCTTGTTTGACTATCAACCCGTCCCCGGCGGAGAGGAGCAGGCGGCAAAGCTGTGGCATGAGGACTTCGGCTTCTATCTTCCCTATATTCAGGAGGATGACTTTCTGGGAGTGCAGAACTACTCCCGCAAGATTGTAGACGGCAAGGGGGCTCGTCCTCCCGCCGAAGATGCCCCCGTGACCCAGATGGGGTATGAAGAGTACCCCGCCTCCATAGGCAACGTACTGCGCAAGGTGGCAAAGGAATTCCACGGAGAACTGATTGTCACGGAAAACGGTATTGGCACCGATGACGATGCCCGCCGCTGCGCCTTTATAAAAGAGGCCGTTGCCGGTGTGCTGGCGGCAAAGGCGGAGGGCGTGCCTGTGACCGGGTACATGCACTGGAGTCTGCTGGACAATTTTGAATGGCAGGCCGGGTATTCCAAAACCTTTGGGCTCATCGCCGTCGACAGAAGCACCCAAACCCGCTATCCCAAGGACAGTCTGAAGACCCTGGGCGCCATAAGAAAAGAACTG
>CAYUHW010000235.1:0-3155 GCA_964444605.1 uncultured Christensenella sp.
TCCCCTTGATGTGCAATGGGGAATTGCGAAGCAATTCGCCCCGACCCCGAAGGGGGCAAAACCCACCTGTGATGGGTTTTGAGGGGCTGTCTGAGCGGTAGCGAAGACTGAGGGGATAAGCAAATAACAGGGACGCACAGCGTCCCCTCCGCAACCCCTCCGCAGGCGATTTCACCCATCCGCAGGCGGATTTCACAGGCCCCAGGCAAATTTCACTGCGCAGCAATTCGTCTTCCGTGCAAGGGAATTGATGCGCAATTCCCTCTTGCACCATTTGCCACGGGGGCATATACTATAAAGTAAGAAAGACTGTGAGGAGAAGGAACATGAAGACCATCGTATTTACCGGCGGCGGCACGGCGGGGCACGTTACCCCCAACATGGCGCTGATGGATCGCCTCCCGGCGGAAGAATGGGAGATTCACTACATCGGCACCGAGGAGGGCATTGAAAAGCAGCTCATGGCCGACCGCCCCCGGGTGCACTACCACGCCGTAGCCTGGGGCAAACTGCGCCGCTATTTTTCCTGGAAGAATTTTACCGACCCCTTCCGTGTGATTCAGGGCTATTTCCAGTCCCGCCGCATCCTAAAGGAGATTCACCCCGACGTGCTGTTCAGCAAGGGGGGCTATGTCAGCGTCCCCGTTACGGCGGCGGCCAAGGGGCTTTGCCCCGTCATCTGCCACGAAAGCGACTACACCCCGGGCCTGGCCAACAAGATGACCGCCCGCTTTGCGGATAAAATCTGCCTGACCTTTGAGGACACCCTCTCTGCCGTGCCGGCGGGGAAGGGGGTCTGCACGGGCACCCCTGTGCGGGACAGCCTCCTGCAGGGGAACCGGGAGAAGGGTCTGGCCTTTGCGGGGCTTACGGGGGAGAAGCCCGTACTGCTGGTTATGGGGGGCAGCTCAGGGGCCCTGGCCCTCAACGAGGGGCTTTGGGCGGCCCTGCCGTCCCTTCTTAAGACCTTCGACATCATCCACCTGTGCGGCAAGGGCAAGCTGAACCCCGACTACAGCCAAAGGGGCTATGTCCAGTATGAGTATATCTCCGACGAACTCCCCGACCTCTTTGCGGCGGCGGATATTCTTTTGTCCCGGGCGGGGGCCAATGCGGTCTTTGAGTTTTTGGCTCTGAAAAAGCCCGCTTTGCTGGTGCCCCTTCCCTTGAGCGCCAGCCGGGGGGATCAGATTCTCAACGCCCGCTATTTTGAAAAGCACGGCTTTTCCAAGGAACTGCCTCAGGAGGAACTGACGGCGGAGCGGCTGACGGCGGAGCTGACGGCCATGTATGAAAACCGGCAGGGGTATATCCAGGCCATGGAAGCCTACCCCAATGCCAACGGCACAGACAAGGTGCTGAACCTGATTTTTGAGGCGGTGAAGCAGTGACAGCCAAGGACTATGTACAGGCACTGCAGGGGCAGGAGGCGGCGGAAGCCCTGTCCGCCCTGTGCGTGCTGGCCAAGAGCAAGGAGGGCCGCAGGGAGATAGAAGCGGCTCTGGGAGATCATCTGGTGCTTCGGGGCTGTACCCTGTCCCCCTCCCCCAAGGTGCGCAAGAATGCCTATCGGCTCATAGGCGCACTGGGAAACAAAACCGACGGCGGGTGCTTGAAGCGGGCCCTGGAGAAGGAGGACACCTTCTTTGCCGTGCCCAGCCTGCTGTTGGCTTTGGGCAATCTGGGGGAAGAGGAGGCCATACGCAGCTATGAGCCCCCCGTGTCCACGGAGGAGGCCATGGACAAGCATGTGGCGGAGATTGTGCTGGCCCGCCAGAAGGCACTGCAGACCTTTGAAAAGGAGCCCCGCCCCCCCTTGTCCCGCCTGAGCGCCCCCAGAGAGGTGCTGTGCTACGCCCCCGAGGGCTTTGCCTTCTGTTTGCTCAGCGAGCTCAGGGGCCTGGGCTTTGAGGTGGAGGAAGCAGGTGCGGCGGTCAAGGTCACCACGGACAGGATGGATCTGGTTTACCGGGCCGACTGCATGACGGAGGCGCTGATCCCCCTTGCCAGGGAAGTGCCCCTTGACCCTCAGGCCGTGGCCAAGGCCGTGGGGGATATGCCCAAGGAGCCCTACCGCATTGAACTGCGGGGGTATGTGCGGGATCGGCGGAAGATGATTCACCTTTTGAGCCAGAGCCTGGGCGGGGACAATAACCCGGCCGCCTACGACTGGGAACTGCGGGTGGACTGCCACATGGACACCGCAGATCTATACTGGAAGCTGTGCAACGTGGAGGACAACCGCTACCCCTGGCGCAAAAGAGCCATTCCCGCCTCCATGCACCCGGCTCTGGCGGCCTGCGTCTCCCGCTATGCCATGGGGCTGGGGAAGGTGGGTAAGCCTCGGGTGCTGGACCCCTTCTGCGGCAGCGGCTCTCTGCTCTTTGAGCGGGAGAAGTGGAGCCCCTGCAAGGCCCTCATCGGCGTGGACAAGAGCGGAAGCGCCGTGGAGGTTGCGAGGGAGAACGCGCGGGCGGGGGAGTCCAAGGCCTCCTTTGTGACCAAGGATATTCTCCGCTTTGAAAGCCGGGAGGGCTTTGACCTCATCCTCACCAATATGCCCTTTGGCAATCGGGTGGGGAGCCACGAGGACAACAAGAACCTGTACCGCCGCTTTGTCAGCCGCCTGCCCTACCTGCTGACGGAAAAGGGAACGGCGGTGCTGTATACCATGGAGTATAAACTGCTGGAGAGCTGTTTGAAGGGGGTCAAGGGGCTTCAGGTGCGGGAGATTCGCCGCACGGAGGCCGGCGGCCTTCTGCCCTGGGTGTTTGTGGTGGACAGGGCGCCTGCGGCCCAGTGAAATCGCCTTCGGCGGTGAAATATGTTCTTCGAACAGGTTTATGCAGGGACGGCACGCCGTCCCTATTTTCGTATATCGGCAGAAGCTTTTTTGCTAAAAGCAGATGCAAACGCAAGCCCCTTTACAACGCATGGCCCCTTTATGCCGCAAGGCCCCCCTGTGCAAGGGGGGCTGTCTGAGCGATAGCGAGGACTGAGGGGTTGACTTATACCGCGTTCAAGACTTATGGCGGAAAACTTAACGAGTTTATTTCGCCATGAAGTCAATCCCTCAGTCTTGTTCGCTCCGCTCACAATCCAGCTCTCACGGGTTTACGCAGTAAAACCGTTGTACACTAAGGGAGCCGAAATAC
>CAYUHW010000236.1:0-3132 GCA_964444605.1 uncultured Christensenella sp.
GCCAAATCGGAAGCGGGGTCAAAAAGCAGATTGGACACAGGATCCTCCTTTCCTGCAGTACAGGCTGAAATGTGAAGTTTGGCAGGAAAAGAAGGCAAAAGGACGGGAAAGAAAATATATTCTAAAAAATGATACCCCCCCTCTTGACAAGCCTGCGGGAAGTTGGTACACTAAGTGCCGGAAACGTTACCGGCAACGTTTTCATAACGAAAAGACAGGGATTTATAGTATGGAAGCACGCATCACAATCAAGGAAATCGCCGAACTTTCGGGTGTCGGCATCAGTACGGTTTCCCGTGTGCTCAATAAGCGGCCGGATGTGAACGAAGAGACCAGACAGCGGGTGCTGGAGGTCATTTCCCGTGTGGGGTATGAGCCCAACGTAAATGCCAAGCATCTCAAGCAGCTTTCCAGCGAGTCCGTGGCGGTCATCGTGCGGGGACGGAACAATCTGTTCTTCTCCGGCATTCTGGAGCTGCTGCAAAAACGCATTGAAGAGGAAGGGTTCCGATTCCTTCCCTATTACATAGACGAAGACGACGACGAAGTGCTGGAAGCCCAGCGGGTCTACGCTGAGCGGAAGGTGCGGGGGATTATTCTGCTGGGGGGCTGTCACGCCGATTACGACGATAAGTTCAGCCTGCTGCCCATTCCCTGCGTGTATTCCACGGTCAACGCCTCCGCCTCCCGGGCAGAAAACGTGTCCAGCGTCAGCGTGGACGACCGGAGGGGGGCCAGACGGGCGGTGGACTATCTGTTTGACTGCGGCCATCGGGACATTCTGATCCTGGGCGGCGAGACGGAGGGATGGAACACGGCCTACCAGCGTTACAGAGGGGTGTGCGACAGCTTTCGGTATCACGGCATGGAGCTTCGCCCCGAGCGGTACCTGATTTCCGCCTTCTCTTTTGCGGGAGCCTACAAGGCCATCCGCTCCTACAAGGGGGCGCCTTACACGGCGGTCTTCGCTATGTCCGATACCATGGCCATCGGCGCTGCACGGGCTCTGGGGGATATGGGGCGCAGAGTGCCCGAGGACGTATCCATTATGGGCTATGACGGCATTGAGCTGGGGGCTTACTACGAGCCGGTTCTGGCCACCATCCGTCAGCCTCAGGAAACTTTGGCGCGCCAGAGCGTGGAGCTGCTGCTGGCGGGGATGAGCCAGCCTGGCACCCACCGTTTGCTGGAGGCGGAGCTGGTAACGGGACGCTCCGTTATGCCGCCCAAACGGGTCTTTTAACAAGGCGGTAAGCACGCAATGGCGTGCATCGCATAGATACTAAAAGGAGAACGCAAAATGAAAAAAGCACTGGCAATCGTTTTGATGCTGGCTATGGTATTTTCCCTGGTAGCCTGCACCGCCAACAACGACAACGCTGCTGACAACCAGGCCGACACCAACGCTCCCGCCGCTGACGAGAACAAGGGCGCCGCAACCGAGAACAAAGAGACCGAGAACAAGGAAGCCGCTGCTGCCGGTTCCGTGTACTTCCTCAACTTCAAGCCCGAAGCCGATGCCGCTTGGCAGGAGCTGGCCGCTAAGTACACCGAGCTCACCGGTGTGCCCGTAAAGGTCGTTACCGCTGCTTCCGGCACCTACTCCCAGACCCTGACCGCCGAAATGGGCAAGAGCGAAGCTCCCACCATCTTCCAGTGCGGCAACATCGCCGGTCTGCGTGAGTGGCAGGAATACTGCCTGTCCCTGGACGGCACCGATTTCCTCAACGAGATGACCACCGACACCTTCAACCTGAAGGGTGAGGACGGCAACACCTACTGCGCCGCTTACTGCTACGAAGCATTCGGCATCATCGTCAACAAGGAACTGCTGGCCAAGGCCGGTCATTCCGTCGACGAGATCGTGGACTTCGCTTCCCTGAAGGCCGTTGCCGACGACATCCACGCCCGTGCTGACGAGCTGGGCTTTGATGCCTTCTCCTCCGCAGGTCTGGACGGCTCCTCCTCCTGGAGATTCTCCGGCCACCTGGCCAACATGCCTCTGTACTATGATGGCGTAAACGCTGAGTCCGCCACCATCACCGACACCTACATGGATCTGTACAAGAACATCTGGGATCTGTACATCACCGACTCCGCCGCTGATGCCACCCAGCTGTCCACCAAGACCGGCGATGAGTCCGAGGCCGAGTTCGGCACCGGCAAGGCCGTGTTCTATCAGAACGGTACTTGGGAATACGCCAACCTGACTGCTGCCGACAAGTTCGCCATGGATCCCGCCAACCTGCAGATGATCCCCATCTACTGCGGCGCTGAGAACGAGCAGAACTCCGGTCTGGCCTGCGGCACCGAGAACCTCTGGGCCGTCAACGCCAAGGCTTCCGAAGAAGATCAGAAGGCTTCTCTGGACTTCCTGTATTGGGTAGTCACCTCCGACGAGGGCACTCAGATGATGGCCGAGCAGTTCGGACCCATCCCCTTCAAGGCCGCCAAGGCTTCTGAGAACGTGTTCTTCAACGATGCCAACGCCCTCATGAGCGAAGGCAAGTACACCGTGACCTGGGCCTTCAACTACACCCCCAACGTGGACACCTGGAGAGCAGGCGTTGTCACCGCTCTGACCGCTTACTCCGCCGGCAACGGTTCCTGGGACGATGTGGTTACCGCTTTCGTAGCCGGTTGGGCTGCCCAGTGGGCCATCCAGAACGGCTAATATAGCCTGACGCTTAAGGACAAGGGTGGGCATGGCGCCTGCCCCTGTCCTCTTTTCGCTTTTGCCTGCGGGGCAAATCGGGATTGGAAAAGGGAGTCTCTTCGTGAAAAACACAGCCGTCAAAAAGAAAGTCGCCAAGGGCGACCCCAACAGCCTGAACAGCCAGCTCATCCGCCGCCCCATTCAGCGGTGCTTCCCCCTGTTCCTGCTGCCTACTTTTGCCGCCTTTATCATCGGGTTTTTGGTACCCTTTGTGTGGGGCATTTACCTCTCCTTCTGCAAGTTCAACACCCCCAGAGACGCTACCTGGGTGGGTTTTGCCAACTATCTGAAAATTTTCAAAGACCCCGGCTTTATCAGTGCTTTTAAGAACACGGCCATGGTGGCCGTGGTGTCCGTGGTGGTCATCAATGTCGTCGCCTTTGCCGTGGCCTATGCCCTGACCCAGAAGATCAAGG
>CAYUHW010000237.1:0-3089 GCA_964444605.1 uncultured Christensenella sp.
TATTCACAGAGAGTAATCCCCTTCTCCCGTTGTTTTGGAGAAGTCATAAAGCAGTTTTACGTCCGTACACAAATGGTTCGGACGTTTTTTTCGGCAATCCGAAAACCTTTTGACTTTTTGGAATAATTTTCTCAAATTCTCAAAAAAACGCCTGTTTTTAGGGATTTTTAGCGATTAAAAACCTTTTTTTCCGTCTTTTTTCGTTTTTCTCCCCGACCGCTTTTGTTCTTGTGTTTTTATTCTGCATTTGTTTGCCTTTCTGCCGATTATGCGTATTTTTATTCATTAAAGTGTCCAGAAAACGTTGAGAATCCGCTGAAAACAGACACTTGCGCCAAAAAGTCGGTTTTGATAAGATAAAATGAATTTTTTAGTGAAGGAAACGTGTATGAAATTTTACCTGGAAGACAGCAGCCATGTATTGGAGGAAGTGGCCTCCGCCCCCCAAGGGCTTACTTCAGAGGAGGCTTCGCGGCGTCTGGAGCAAAACGGAAAGAACAAGCTGGCGGAAGCCAAGAAAGAAAGTCTGCTTTCCAAATTTCTTCATTCCCTTGCCGATCCCATGATTCTGATGCTCATCATCGCCGCCGCCATTCAGGCGGGGGTCACGGTCATCGAATCCGGCGGGGCTCCCTCCTTCCGTGACTTTGCGGACGTTATCGTGATTCTGATTGTGGTCATCATCAACGCCGTTTTGAGTCTGGTGCAGGAAGGCAAGGCGGAATCCGCCATGGAAGCCCTAAAAGAGATGACGGCCGCCACCTCCAAGGTATTGCGGGACGGTCAGCAGCAGCTTCTTCTCAGTGAAGAACTGGTGGTGGGTGACGTAATCGTGCTGGAGGCCGGAGATGCCGTGCCTGCAGACTGCCGCATTTTGGAAAGCCATTCCCTGAAAGCGGAGGAAGCCGCCCTGACCGGTGAAAGCGTGCCTGTCAACAAGCTGGTGGATATTCTCAACTGCAAGACCGGTAGCGATGTTCCTCTGGGAGACCGCACCAACATGCTTTACTCCGGCTCCACCGTGGTTTACGGTCGAGGACGGGCTGTGGTAACGGCTACAGGCATGGATACGGAGATGGGGCACATCGCCGAAGCGCTGACCCAGGCGCAGGAGGAGCAGACCCCCTTGCAAAAGAAGATGGCGGAGCTGTCCCAGCTATTGACCAAGCTGGTGCTGGGAATCTGCGCCGTTGTGTTTATCGTAGGCGTTGTGGAAGCGCTGATTTTGTCCAAGGAGCCCTTTAGCTGGGGACTTTTGGGCACCACGGCTCTAAACACCTTCATTGCCGCCATTGCTTTGGCGGTGGCCGCCATTCCCGAAGGATTGCCGGCGGTCGTGACCATCGTATTGTCTCTGGGTGTTACCTCCATGGCCAAGCGGAATGCGGTTATCCGCAAGCTGACGGCGGTGGAAACCTTGGGCTGCGCCCAGATTATCTGCTCGGACAAAACCGGTACCCTGACTCAAAACAAAATGACCGTGGTGGAAGCTTGGAGCGAAGACAAGGCCTTGCTTGCCCAGGGCATGTGCCTGTGCTCCGATGCGGAATTGGACGAAAAACAGGAGGCTCAGGGAGAGCCTACGGAGTGTGCCCTGGTGAACTATGCCTGCAAGGAAGGGTTCCCCAAGGGAGAATTGAAGGTGCGCTTCCCCCGTGTGTCCGAAGCCCCCTTTGACTCCATGCGCAAGATGATGTCCACCCTGCACCAAACCGAAGGCGGTGTGCGCCAGTTTACCAAGGGGGCTCCCGATGAGGTTCTGGCCCGTTGCACCCATATTCTGTCAAAAAGCGGCGTTCGTCCCATGACGGCAGATGACCGCCAGACGGTTATGCAGCAGAACAAAGCCATGGCCGACAAAGCTTTGCGGGTGCTGGCCTGTGCTTACAGAGAGTATCCTTCCCTGCCTGCGGATGTATCTGCCGAAGCGCTGGAAAAGGAGCTTGTCTTCGTGGGGCTTACTGGCATGATTGACCCTGTCCGTCCCGAGGTGAAGGGCGCCGTGGAAAAGTGCAAGCAGGCCGGTATTCGCGCCATTATGATTACCGGCGACCACATCGACACGGCCGTGGCCATTGCCAAGGAGCTGGGGCTTATTGAGGATGCCTCCCAAGCCATTATGGGACAAGCGCTCAACGGCATGAGCGATGAGGAACTGGATCAGGTCATTGACCGCTACAGCGTCTATGCCCGGGTACAGCCGGAGCATAAGGTGCGCATTGTGGAAGCCTGGAAACGCCGGGGAAAAGTCACGGCCATGACCGGAGACGGCGTCAACGATGCCCCCAGCATCAAAGCGGCGGATATCGGCATCGGTATGGGCATTACCGGCACGGACGTAACCAAGAACGTGGCGGACATGATTCTGGCGGACGACAACTTTGCTACCATCGTCTCTGCCGTGGAGGAAGGCCGTAAGATCTATGCCAACATCCGCAAGTCCATCCAGTTCCTGCTCTCCTCCAATCTCAGCGAGGTAATATCTATCTTCACCGCTACCCTTATGGGCTTCACCATTTTGGAGCCGGTGCATATTCTGTGGATTAACTTGATTACCGACAGTCTTCCCGCCTTGGCTCTGGGCATGGAACCCGGGGAAAAGAACGCCATGCGGGCACAGCCTCGGGATTCCAAAGAAGGAATCTTCTCCGGCGGCGTAGGCGTAGACATTTTCTGTCAGGGACTTCTGGTATCCCTTTTGACTCTGGCCGCCTTCTTTATCGGCCACTTTATGGAGTTTGGGGAATGGACCATTACCAACAGTCCCGACGGCGTCACCATGGCCTTCTTGACCATGTCCATGGCGGAGATTTTCCACTCCTTCAACATGCGTTCCCAGCGGAACAGCATCTTTACTTTAAAGAGCCATAACAAGTGGCTGTGGCTGGGTGCGCTGGGTGCTTTGATTCTGACCACCTCCGTCATCTACGTGCCCTTCCTTGTGGATGCTTTCGGCTTTACCAGCATCTCCCTTGCCGAGTATGCCGTAGCCATGGCTCTGGCCGCCAGCATCATCCCCATGGTGGAGCTGATTAAGTGGATTCAGCGCCGTCTTGCACGGAAAAAGTAATCGCCCATGAGTATGACGG
>CAYUHW010000238.1:0-3076 GCA_964444605.1 uncultured Christensenella sp.
GCCCAAGGGCAAACCGAGGCGCAAAAGGGGCAGGCTTGTCCCCGTCAGCGTCCCTATGCCGGACAGCAGAAAATCCCCGTACTTGCAAAGAAGCAGGGGACAAAGGCCCATGAGGACAAAGGCAGCAAAGGCGGTTTTGCGGCCCCTGGGAGAAGTCAGTTTCTCCATGAGCAGTCCAAAACCCCAGCCCAGCACCGTCATGCCCAGCAAAAGGGGCAGGTACTTTGGACCTGCCCATGCATAGAATACAAGGCTTTCCCCCAGCAAAAGGGCACGCCGCCAGCCTTTGGGGCAGAGGAAATACAGGGCTAAAGCCCCGGGCAAAAAGTAATATAGAAATACGGCGCCGGAAAAGCCCATTTCCCTGCCTCCTGCAATTTACTCGATGGTCTTGGTGACGGCCTGACGGGTTTCGGGGTACAGGTCAAGCATATGGTCGGTGAAGGTTTGAATCATCTCCTGATTCCCGAAGAGGGCAACGATGTAGTTGTCCACAGTGAGGATAACCAGTACCTCGGGGAAGCCGCACATCCAGCGGCGGTTGGCGATGTTCTCGGAAATGGCCTCCACCACGGTGTCCATGTCCCCTGCCGCCTTCAGACGGAAAGCGCCGCAGGTGAAGGTGTTGGCGTTCATCATGTGGATGAGGGAAGCGGCATCGTCAATCTTTTCGGCCATGTTCTCGGGGAAGCCCAGAGTGGAGTTGAGCAGGGCGGCGTCCTCCACGGGGAAAGCCCCGGGGGCGTCCTCGGCAAAGGTGCCGGCATCGTAGCTGCCGCCGCCGCAGGCAAACTTTTCGTCCTCGGCATAAGCGCCCCAGACCTTTTCCAGCAGGGTCAGAGAATCGGGAATTTGAGAGCCGGTCCCCTCCCCCTTCTCTTCCTTTTTGCAGGCCGCCATGGATATAAGGCAGAGCACTGCCAGCAGCAAAGCTGTTGCTTTTTTCATTTTGTAGTACCTCCGTTGGTTTTCTTCTCTTCTCGTTCCTTTTCCATAAAGGATTGAAACCACATTATACCGTAGTTTGGCCGTTTGTACAGCCGTTTTTTCCAAAAGACCGCTTTCTTTACCTTTCGTTTACAATTGAGAGGCTCTTTTTGAAGGGGGTATGAACGGGTTCTCCCCTTTTACTCCTCGGGGGCATCGGGGACAAAGTTCATCATGTCCTCCTCGTTGGCCACGTTGGTATAAGCCCCGGGCACCTCCCCTACGATGACGTTCTCCGCAATGGGGGCTTGGGCGTACACGGTGACCACATGGCTCTCCCCGGGGAGAATCACCCGCACGGTGGCGGTCAGCTCCAGGGTAATGCGGTGGAGGGTCTGGTTGATGCCCGCCGTGCGGAACTGGCTGGAGAAGGCCGAACGCACCGCCCCTGCAGGGGTAAAGCGCAGGGTGATGGAGGGGCCCACCCCTGCCAGCAGGGGAATGCCCGTCAAGGTGCCCAAGGGTACACTGACCCCCTGCTCCCCCAGATCCGCAATCTTCTGCTGGGCGGAGTCGGCGCAGTCGGCGGCAATGGAGTTGAGACGGGCGGCGTCGGCGGTAAGCAGGTACACCCCGCCCTCTGTAGCGGTATAGATGTGCAAAAGCCCCTGCCCTGCCCCGCTGACGGAAAGAATCTCCAAAATGGCATCGTTCATGGCACGGGCGGCTACGCTCTCCACCCGTGCGTCGCTGAGCCCCGCCAGCACGGGCCCCAGCCTTTGGTTCACATACAAAAAGGCACCGCCCAAGAGCAAGGACAGCCCCAGCAGCACTGCCCCCAGACGGATGCGGGTTTTCTTCTTCATCCTCTTCCCTCCCCCCACAGCCTATGCGAAATTCGGGGGAGTATGCCGAAATGGGACGGGGGCGGGGCGCCAAGGGCAAAGCCCTTGGCCGCCGTCTACGACGGCGGAGGTTCCCGAAGAGAACCGCCCCGCCCCCCAACGGAAAAAATTTAAGGCTTATTAACTTCTTGTTCTCAGAGATGTTACAACTCTGACGAATTTGTGTGTATAATGTATAGTAGAAGTGACCTGCGGGCTCCCGCAGCAATATACATATGAGGTGAAGACAGGGTATGAACGATCCCAAGGCGATTCTGGACGAAGTAAAAAAAGCAGTGGTAGGCAAGGACGGAGTGCTGATTATGGCCCTTTTGTCCATTCTGGCGGGAGGACACATCCTGCTGGAGGACATCCCCGGGGTGGGCAAGACCACCATGGCCCTGGCCTTCAGCAAGGCGCTGAACCTGAAATACAACCGGGTGCAGTTTACCCCCGACGTGCTCCCCAGCGACATCGTAGGCTTCAGCGTGTTCAATAAGGCCACCAACGAGATGGAGTATAAGCAGGGGGCTATTCTCTGCAATCTGTTTTTGGCGGACGAATTGAACCGGGCCACCAGCCGCACCCAGAGCGCTCTGCTGGAAGCCATGGAGGAGGGCAACGTTACCGTGGACGGCAAGACCCATCCCGTCCCCGACCCCTTTGTGGTCATCGCCACCCAAAACCCCGTAGGCGCCTCCGGCACCCAGCTTCTGCCCGATTCCCAGATGGATCGATTCATGGTGCGACTGAGCCTGGGTTACCCCAAGGCCGCCGATGAAAAGGAGATGCTGGAGCGCAAGCAGAAGGGAAATCCTCTGGACAGCGTGCGCTGCATGACCGACCACGGGGACTTGGCGGATATGCGCCGTCAGGTGGAAGGGGTCTATGTGTCCGGAGCCATTTTGGAATACATCATCCGTCTGAACACCGCCACCCGCACCCACGGAGACATTCTCCAGGGAGCCAGCCCCCGTGCCTCTCTGGCCGTAACCAACATGAGCAAGGCCGCCGCCTGGGTGCAGGGTCGGGACTATGTCCTTCCTCAGGACGTAAAACTCATCTACCCTGCCACTATCACCCACCGCCTCCTCCTCTCCCCCGACGCAGAGGCCGCCGGGCGGAAGGCCGGGGATCTGGTGGCCGCCATCCTCAAAAGCACCGCCGCCCCCGCCGTCCGCTGAGATGACTGGCCGCCGGTTCATTTACATAGCCTTCCTGCTATTGGTAGGCGTGCTTCATTTCTTTTACGAGCAGTATATATC
>CAYUHW010000239.1:0-3063 GCA_964444605.1 uncultured Christensenella sp.
GGTGATGGGAGTCGGACACATGAACCTCGTCATTACCAATGACGCGCTCTACCAACTGAGCTACACCAGCGCTGCAAGAGTTATTATACTCAGTCGGAGAGAAAAAAGCAAGTCTTTTTTTGAAAAAAACCAAAATATTTTTGATTTTCTTTTTCCGCTTCTTTCTCTCCGCTTATTTTTCCCGTAAATGCGGGTTTTTTTCCATTTACTCCATGGCCGCGCCGATGGCGGTAATGAACCCTGCGTTCTCGGGCACGGTGAATTTCACCTTGTGCAAGTCGCTGACCTGCGCCAAAATGGCGGGCACGCCGGGGAAGGAGGCGATGGTACCCACGATGAGTACTTTTTTGATCAGGCTGCTCTTGAGGGCGAAGGCGGACATAACGCCGATGCTCTGGAATACCAGATTGTAGATGCCCAAGGCTCTGTCCTCGTTGCGGGTGTCGGCGGTCAGCTTGCCGAAGTTAGCCACGGTGGTTTCCGGCTTCAGGTTGGAGACGGTGCCCTGGGACACGTCCTGCAGCACCAGATCCACCCGAGTCAAATCCCCTTTGGAGGCAAAGTCATAGAACTTCTGCATATCGTCCGTGCCGCACATGGCTCTGCTCATGCCCTGCAGCATGCCGCCTCCCAGTCCCGTGCCGCCGATATGGCGGGAGAACAGGGGCGTGACCAGCAGGAAGGAGGTGCCCGTACCCACGCTGACCACCAGGGCGTTGTGGACGTTGGCATACTTTCTAGCTCCTCTGGACAGGGCCTTAAACTCCTCCACCTTGGCGGTGGGGATGCCCCGCAGATTTCCCTCCATGCCGCAGGCGCCCACGCCCGTCAGGGCAATGCGCTTGACCCCCTGCAGACCGAAGCGGTCCAGGGCCTCGTCCAGGGTTTCATCGTCCTCTTTTTTCATGGTGCGCAGGCACTTTTTCCCCTTGACCAGGGCCAATTTTGTGGTACTGCCCCCCATGTCGATGCCCAGCACCAGCTCTCTGGGCTCCAAGGCATAGTACACCGCAGGCACCAGCACCATGGCGGCCACCAGCTCCAGAATGCCGTTGACGGCGGCAATGGCGGCCACGATGCTCTGGAGAATGGTCATCAGGTTGGCATTCTCATAGCCCTCTACCCCGTTGATGCGGCAGTAGACGGACATGGCGGAGAGCACCAGAACGGTGTTGGTCAAAGACCCTGCCAAGGCGGACAGGGCGATGGATACGTTGCGGGTCAGGCGGGTCTTCTTCAAGGCTTCAAAGAGCCAGCCGCTGACGGCGCCCACCAGCACTCTGGGGAAGAAGGCCACGAACACGTTGGCAAAGCCGAAGGGCTGGAACCAGGGCATGGCAAGCAGGCACCGGGCGATGCAGGTAATGCCCCAGACGCCGCCGACCACGGCGCCGGATTTCCAGCCAAGGAGGACACCGGCCAGAATGGCCACCAGATGCAAGGTGGTGATTTCCAGGGTGCCGCCGATGGTAATGTACCCCGTGTAGGGGACTACGGTCATGACGATGACCAGGGCGCTGAGAATGGCCGTGAGAATCAGATTCCGAATGGATGCACGGGTTTTCATGAAAACGCTCCTTTGTTGTTGCTTTTTCAAACGAGTGTCTTTGAGACACTTCATTCAGGTATTCCATTATAGAAGAAAGGCGGGAATAAAGCAAGTCGAAACGGGAAAAAATATCCTCATCATTCTTGAAAAGGACACCGTATATGAAGGAAAAACTTTCAGATAAGACCATATGGATTCTGGCGGGGTGCGCTTTATTGGGCGCTGTTTTGCTCCTTGTATGCCTGATGGCAAAGACGCCCGCTTCCTCTGCCCGCCTGCTTTCCCCTTCGCCTTCCCCTTCCCCCTCTTTAACTCCTACATCCTCCCCGCTGCCCACGGCTACGCCTTTGCCCCGGGGGTACCGCCTGCCTTTGGTGCCCATTTATGAGACCCCTTCTCAGACCTCGCCCCCTGCCCCCGCTTCGGAAGGGGAGCAGCCCCCTCTTGAAAAAGCCTATTTGGACGGCGACCGTGCCTTTCTGGCGGCCGGTTTTCTTCAGGGAGAACCCGTCGCCCTTTTTATGGTGCGCCAGCAGGGGGAAAAGCTTACGGTTCTGTCCCTGTGCCCCCGGGGAGAAAAGGGGCAGGCGCTTTCTGCCGCCCTTACGGCGCTGAAAGATCAGGCGGCGGAGGTTACGGGGGTCATGCTGCAGGAGTATGTGTATATGGACTTTTCCGCCCTCCCTGCCTTGGGCAAGGCGGCGGGGGCGGAGGAGGCCTTTGCAGAGAAAGGGCAAAGGGCGCTTTTAATGGAGGGGGAGGAGAGGGCGGAGGCCATGCTTCTGCTGGGGACGGAGCTGTTTGACGGGCTAAAGGATCTTTCCCCCCTCAGCGCCCTGCTTTTGCAGGGAAGCATACAGGGGCAGTGGGGGAGCAGTCTGAAACTTAGCCGCCTGTGGCCCTTGGGAAGCGCCATGAAAAAGTGTACGGAGCGGGTGCTGGTGACAGTGCCTGGGGTCTGCAGCAAGGAGCAGAAAAAAATTCTAAAGAATTTTTTCGTAACCTGTTGACAGAATGGAAAAAGTTTGTTATTATAACTCTCGCATCAAAACTTTGTGCGGGAGCATAGCTCAGCTGGGAGAGCACTTGCCTTACAAGCAAGGTGTCACAGGTTCGAGCCCTGTTGTTCCCACCATAGTGGCCCGGTAGTACAGTTGGTTAGTACGCCAGCCTGTCACGCTGGAGGTCAGGGGTTCGAGCCCCCTTCGGGTCGCCATTTGCCTCGGTAGCTCAGTTGGTAGAGCAAGGGACTGAAAATCCCTGTGTCGGTGGTTCAAGTCCACTCTGAGGCACCACAAAGAAACGACGATTTTCTAAGGAAGTCGTCGTTTTTTTGTTCTCTTCACTTTTCGTCTTTCACTCTAACTGCACGAAGCCAAAAAAGAAAGTTTGAAAAAGCTATTGACAGAAGCGGGCTTTTGCGGTAGAATCAATCTTGCTGAAGCACACGGAGTGCCCTTCGTATCCTGTTGTGCATTTTTGCGGGAATAGCTCATTTGGTAGAGCGCAGCCTT
>CAYUHW010000240.1:0-3053 GCA_964444605.1 uncultured Christensenella sp.
TTCTGTGCTGAAGTCCATGGAAAAGCTGCAGGTGGAGTATCTGGATTTATGCCTTTTGCACCAGCCTTTCGGGGATGCCTACGGTGCTTTCCGTGCGCTTGAGGATTTATATGAAGAGGGGAAACTTCGCGCCATCGGTATTTCCAACTTTTATCCTGACCGCATGGTAGACTTTGCCTCCTTCCAGCGCATTCGCCCCATGGTCAATCAGGTGGAGATTCACCCTCACAACCAGCAGAAAGCAGCGAAGGTCTGGTATGACAAATACGGCGTACAAATGGAGGCTTGGGCACCCTTTGGAGAAGGCAGAGGAGGCATGTTCGCTTTGCCGGAACTGAAGGCGTTGGCGGAAAAATACGGGAAAACCGTGGCGCAAGTCATTCTCCGCTGGCACCTGCAAAGGGGGATTGTGGCCATTCCCAAGTCCACTCACGGGGAGCGGATGGAGGAGAATTTTCATGTCTTTGATTTCACTCTCCGGGGGGAAGATATGGCCATTATAGAGGCTTTGGACAAAAAACAAAGCAGTTTCTTCTCTCATACGGATCCCAACATGGTAGAGTGGTTTGTTAAGATGGTGGAAGAGCGGAAAAAGCAGCATGACTGCGAAAAAGAAAAGAAGAATTGGTAAGGAGAACGCTATGAGCAAGAAGATTTTGATTCTATCCGCCAGTCCCCGCAAGGGCGGGAATTCCGACATCCTCTGCGACCGTTTTGCCGAGGGCGCAAGGGAAGCCGGTCATGATGCAGAGAAGATTCGGGTGGCGGAAAAACACATTGGCTATTGCCGAGCCTGCTATGCTTGTAAAGAAAAAGGCGTCTGTGTTTTGAAGGACGATATGGCTGAAGTACTGCAGAAAATGATTGAAGCGGATGTGTTGGTGCTGGCCAGCCCCGTATATTTCTATTCTGTGGATGCCCAGCTAAAGGCCGTCATCGACCGTACCGTAGCCCGCTGGCTGGAGGTAAAGAACAAGGAATTTTATTATATTGTCACGGCGGCGGACGAAGAAAAAGCCTCGGCCGAAACTACCTTGGCCTGTTTCCGAGGGTATGCCGCCTGCGTGGAAGGGGCAAAAGAAAGGGGGGTGCTATACGGCATGGGCGTATACGAAAAGGGCGCCATTCTGAACACGTCCATCCCTCAGCAGGCCTACGAAATGGGAAAGAGCGTATAAGCACAAACCAATCGCATATGAAAAGCCGATGTCCAAGCGGGCATCGGCTTTTGCTTTATGGGGAATTCTGCTTTTTACAGCTTATACGCCTTATCCACGGGCAGGGAGCAGAGGACGCCCTGGGCGGGGGTGCGAAGGCCGAAGGCAGCGTTGACGGATTCCATAATGGCATCCCGCCCCTTGTCGGAGGTGAGAATGGCGATAATTTCCCGCTCCTCTCCCAGCATGGCGCCGTAGACCTTTTCGGCTTCCTCTGCGCCAACCAAACGGGAGCGAATGACGGTGCCACCGGTGGCGCCGGCCTTGCGGGCTACTTGCATGACTTCGTCGGCGTAGCCTCTGTTTACGGTAATCAGCAACAGGCTGTGGGTATGTTCATTCTTTGGCATTTCCGTTTCTCCTTGGGGATGTTCCCCGGTCTGTTTGTTGAGGATGGTGACAAAAAGATTGCTGACGGCATTGGGCTCCAGTACGGCCAGAATGCCACGGCTCTGCACCACGGCGCCGAAGCCTTTGGAAAAGTTGTTGACCATATCGTCAATGGCACCGGCGGTGGAGAAGCTGAGAATCACGTCCTTATCGCTGGAACCGAGCCCCAGAATATCCATCATGTCCGAAGGCGCCGTGCCCGCTCCCACAAACTGCTTGTGAAAGGCGATGTCCTGCTTGGTGAGCCATTGAATCAGGGCGGCGCCCGTTCCTCGCTCCACTATGGAAAAAAGCATTTTGGGACGTTCAATCATGCGGGATGCACCTCCGTTTCAACGGTTTCGGCTGCGGGAACAGGGGGGATGTAGTCCTCTGCCCGATCAAAGTACAGGATGGTATCGGGAATCTCGTTCAGTTCGCTGGCGGCCTTCTTCAGCATGGACTTGTGCTGCAGGCGGCTGATGAGACCCATGGTCTGAATGGTAATCAAGGGAGCCATGGCCACCATGGCCACCAGACCGAAGGCGTCCGTAAGGGTGTTGCCGCCCAAGGCTTCGCAGGCACCGATGGCAAAGGGCAGCATAAAGGCCGTAGTCATGGGGCCGCTGGCCACGCCGCCGGAGTCAAAGGCGATACCCGTATACACCGGGGGCACGAAGAAGCTGATGGCCAAAGACAGCACATATCCCACCAACAGAATGGGGAACAGGGGGATGCCCGTGACTACCCGCAGCATGGCAATGGCTACGGCCAGTCCCACGCCGATGGAAAGCCCCAGCCCCATGGCCTTTTGGGAGATAGCTCCCGAGGTCACCTCTTCCACCTGCTTTTTCAGCACGTGAACGGCGGGCTCGGCAGAGACTACAAACCAGCCCATGAGCAGACCAACGGGCACCAGCGCCCAGGCCATGCCGCTTTCGGCAATGCCCGCTCCGAGAAGTTTACCCGCAGGCATAAAGCCGGCGTTGGCACCGGTGAGAAAGAGCACCAGCCCCACATAGGTGTACGCCATGCCCACGGAGATACGGAAGACCTCGTGACGATGGAAACGGCGGAACAGGACTTCAAAGAGCAGGAATACGCCTACAATGGGGCCGAAGGCCACCATAACCTCCTTGGCGTACTCGGGAAGGGCTTCCACCAGCAGTTTGAAAGCGTCCATGGTGGTGAAGATTTCGCCGACCACAATCTGGCTGGCGGAGGCATCGGGCTTATAAAAGAGGCTGAGAATCAGTACGGAAAGAATGGGGCCGATACTGCACAGTGCCACCAGACCGAAGGAGCCTTCTTCGTTTTTCTGGCTCTCCGTGGCGGCCAAACCTGCGCCCAGAGCCATAATGAAGGGAACGGTGATGGGGCCCGTGGTAACGCCGCCGGAATCAAAGGCAGCGGGGATAAAATCGTCGGGAGCAAAGAGGGCGACCACAAAGAGCAAACCGTAGAAGC
>CAYUHW010000241.1:0-3048 GCA_964444605.1 uncultured Christensenella sp.
GTCCAGTTCGTGCCCCTGGGCCAGCCACTTTTTCACAATGTCAATGGCCTCACCCGCTTCTCCGCACAGCCCCATGACGCTGTTGATCAGCACGTCCTTTTCATCCAGGGCAGGGTTCAAGGTGGTCATGGCCAGCTTCTGATATTCGTTTGCGTCCATATGCGCCTCCGTGTTCCGTCTTTTCTTTGATTATAGCAGAAAAAAGAGCCGTTTCCTATAAAAAACGGCGCTTTTGCATGGATTTTATGCGGGCTCCCAGCCCGTGACTTTCATTTTGGCCGTGAGGATGCGCACTACGCTTTCGTTCAGCCGGTCTTCGGAGATGGCGCCGCTTTCCACGGCCTCCGTCAGCCCCTGCAGAATCTCCCGCTGGTAGCTGTGGTTGGGGCCGCAGAGAATCAAATCCCCTCCGGCCAGAATAAACTGCACCGCTCCTGCCTTGAGGGAGGTCCGGTTCCGCAGTCCCTTCATGCGGAAGTCGTCGCTCATGACCACCCCCTCAAAGCCCATCTGCTCCCGCAGTACCTCCGTAATGAGGGTGTAGGACTGGGAGGCAATGTGCTCTGCATCGATGTTGGGATAGGCAATGTGCCCCACCATAACCCCGTCCGCCCCGGCCTCTACCGCCGCCGCAAAGGGAATGAGCTCATAGTCCCACAGCTCCTCCAGGGTCTTTTTCACCTTGGGGGTGGTTTCGTGGGAGTCGGCCGTGGTGGCGCCGTGGCCGGGGAAGTGTTTGACAAAGGCCAGACATCCGCTTTCGTGGAGCCCCTCAATGCAGGCACTGCCTATGGAGGAGACAATGTCCGCACCGGAGGAGATAATGCGCTTGCCCAAAAAGGTGGAGGTGGGATTCTCCGCCACATCCATAACGGGGGCAAGATTTACGTTGAGCCCCACGTCCATGAGTTCTTCGCCGATATAAGCAAACTGTTCACGCGCTGTGTCCGTGTCCTCCCGATTCCCCAGGGTGCGGGCGGAGAGGAGGGAGGTGTCCCACTTAAAGCGGGTGACGCTGCCCCCTTCCACATCGATGGCGATGAGCAGAGGGATTTCCCCTGTACTGCGGCTTTGGAGGGCGGCGGTGAGCTTTTTACAGCGGGCAAAGCCCCCGTCGGAGTTGGAGCGGGAGATGTTGTCCCCGTAGAGGATGACGTTGCCGATGCAGTAGGCGTCCATAAGCTCCCCAAAGGTGGAGGACAGGTTGGAGGTGCCGGAAAAGCCGAACATGACAAGCTGACCAATCTTTTCTTCCCTGGTCATGGCGGCTACATACTGTTCCAGTCTGTAGGACATGGGGACTTCCGTAGGGGCGGGGGTGTTGGTGGGCAGGGGGGTGTCCGCAGGCGCAAAGGCGGAGGGAAGGGCCGTTTCCCCTTGGGGAGCAGGGGAGGCGGTCAGGGAGACAATGGGATCGTGCCCCGGGGCGCTTTTGCAGGCGGTCACGGAGAACAAAAGGAAAATGCTTATAAAAAAGAGCCCCAAGGGCAGATACATGCGCTTCATGCTTTCAATATATCACCTTTCCTCCCTCTTTTCCACTGCAAAGAAGGGAACATTCTGAAAACTTACGGGGGAGAAGCCTGAGAAAGGCATTTTGGGAGCCGTTTTTCATTTCGTTCACTTTTTGCGCATTTTTCTGCCACATATGTTCTGTATGATAGGCACCGTAGAAAGAAAAACCTACGAGCGCAAACACGATTGGATTTTTTCTTTCATGACATCCCTCCTTTTCATTCCTGTGAGAAAGACCCGGCTGGTGGCAGGCCGGGTCTTTCTACGTTCTCTATTTTCCTCCCAGAAGCTGCATAAGCTGAAACAATTGTCCCAGATCCATGCTCCCCTTTGGGGGCGGGGCTTCCTCCCTGCAAGGGGGCAGAGGCACACCCAGGGCGGCGCTGAGGGAGCGGGCCAGCTCTTCGGGCAAAAGCCTGCTCATACAGCGGACATACTCCTCCACCCCTCTTTTTCCCTGTTCCTCCCGCACCGCTTGGGCAAGCCCCAAAGCGCACTCCAGAGGGTTGGGGGAGGGAGGGGGCTTCTGCCCGTTTCCTCCCGGCTGGCCTCCGTTCCCCTGAGGCATGGTTCGGTACATCCCGTTTCCCTCCTTCACCCGTTCTTTTTCCATTCTATGTCCGGGGAAAAAACTTTGTGACAAGGGGAATGCTTTTGATTATCAGGCACCTTCTGCCTAAAAAGCGCATAGACTAAAGGGAGGATTCGATGAAAAGGAGGAGTATGCACATGAAGCGGGAGGACATGGAGAAGTTTATGGAGGAGCGGTCGGGACGCACGGAGGAGGAGCTTATGGCGGAACTGCAGGCCATGACCAGAAGCCAGCAGGACAAGGGGGAGCTTAACGAAACCAAGATGGAGGAAATCTACCGCCTGCTTTCTCCCATGCTGTCCGAAAGGCAAAAGGATAAATTCCGTCAGGTCATCGCCCGGCTTAAGGGATAAATCTTGTCAAAATTGAAACCTTTTCGGCCAGTTTGCACAAAGCCCTTTACCCGGGGCTTTTTTTATGGTATATTTGCATATTGACAAAGTATGCGTAAGACTCTTTGCATAAGGAGAAACAATATGGGTTTTTTGGACAGGCTCCTGGGCAACACCAGTGAGAGCAAACTGAAGAAAATGCGCCCCGTGGTGGACAAGATCAACGCCATGGAGCCTAAGTATACCGCCATGAGCGACGAGGAGCTGCGGGGACAGACGGCTTTGTTTAAAGAGCGTCTTCAAAAGGGAGAGACCCTGGAAAATCTTCTTCCTGAGGCCTTTGCCGTAGTGCGGGAGGCCGCCAAGCGCACCGTGGGCATGCGTCCCTACGATGTGCAGCTTTTGGGCGGCATGGTGCTCCATCAGGGGCGGATTGCGGAGATGAAGACCGGCGAGGGCAAAACCCTGGTGGCCACTCTCCCCGCATACCTGAACGCCTTGGAAGGCAAGGGCGTGTATATCGTCACGGTCAACGACTATCTTGCCAAGCGTGACGCCCAGTGGATGGGAAAGATTCACCGCTTTTTGGGGCTGTCCGTAGGCTGTATC
>CAYUHW010000242.1:0-3048 GCA_964444605.1 uncultured Christensenella sp.
GACGGAGGGACACTTCGACGGTCTCGTCGAACTTGGCGGAAGCGGTCTTGAGAACCAGATCTACGCCCTCACGGGGATCGTACTGCTTGATGTTCTCAATGAGAGCCTTGCTGGCATTGTATTTCTTACCGTGCTTCATGAATGATTCCTCCTTAGCGCTTAGTCGGCGATGGTGACGCCCATGCTGCGGGCGGTGCCTTCGACCATACGCATGGCGGCTTCCACGGAAGCGGCGTTGAGGTCAGGCATCTTCAGTTCGGCGATCTCACGAACCTGCGCCTTGGTCATGGAAGCGACCTTGGTCTTGTTGGGGACGCCGGAAGCGTGCTCCAGGTTGCAGGCCTTCTTGATGAGAACGGCGGCGGGAGGAGTCTTGGTGATGAAGGTGAAGGTACGGTCGGCATATACCGTGATAACCACGGGAATTACCAGACCAACCTGGTTCTTGGTGCGCTCATTGAACTCTTTGCAGAAGCCCATGATGTTGACGCCGTGGGCGCCCAGGGCGGGACCTACCGGGGGAGCGGGAGTCGCTTTACCGGCATTGATCTGCAGCTTTACATACCCAGTAATCTTTTTTGCCATTGCTGTTTTCTCCTATTTTTAATATAGTTCGTGGTACGGGGTGCCTCCCCTGCCACTTGGTTTGATATATGGGGCTTTTTGCCCGACGGACTGATTGTCCGCTATATCCTAAGTTTCCGTTGTTGTGAGCGGATCAGATCTTCTGCACCTGAATGAAATCCAGTTCCACGGGGGTTTCCCTGCCGAACATGGACACGGTGAGCTTGACCTTCTGCCGCTCGGTATCCAGCTTCTCCACCCGGCCGATGAAGTTTTCCAAAGGACCGGAGACAACCCGAACATTTTCCCCCACCTCGATATTGAGGACGATGGGGATGCGCTCCACGCCCATGGCGGTGACTTCTTCATCGCTGAGGGGCACGGGCTTGCTGCCGGGACCTACGAAGCCGGTGACGCCTCGGGTGTTGCGGATTACGTACCAGGCTCTGGGGTTCATAACCAGATCCTTGGAAACGCCGACGCCCCGTTCTGCCGGGCGCTCCTTCTCCACCACATCCACCAGCATCTTCACCATAACATAACCGGGGTAGACCTTGCGGGTAGTGGTTTTCCGCTTGCCGTTGGGAAGGATTTCGATGGTCTCCTCCGTGGGATACTTGACCTCCAGGATGATATCCTGCAGGCCGGCGTTCTCCAGAGATTTCTCCAAATCTTCCTTCACCTTGTTTTCATACCCGGAATAGGTATGAACCACGTACCATCTGGCTTCCTGGTCCATGGCGGTTACTCGGCGGTATCGGCGCTGTCGGTAACGGCTGCGGGATGGGTCAGAGTGGTCAGACCCTTGGTTGCACCGCTGAACGCCAGATCCAGCACCCAAATGACCAGGGACATGGCCACCACGAACACCAGCACCATGGCGGTATTCTTGACCAAATCCTTCTTGCTCAGCCAGGTCAGCTTTTTGACCTCGCCGTTCATCTCGCCAAGATACTTCTTAAGCTGGAACTTGCGCTCCTTCTTTACCTTCTTGGCTACTTTCTTTTCGGTCTGCTCGTTTGCCATCTTACTCCTCTTTCGCCAAGGGCTTACTTGGATTCCCTATGCAGAGTGTGCTTGCGGCAGAAGCGGCAATACTTGTTGAACTCCAAACGATCGGGATCGTTCTTCTTGTTCTTAAAGGTGTTGTAATTTCTTTGTTTGCACTCCGTGCAGGCCAACGTGATCTTCACGCGCATGGTCTTCATCCTCCTAAAGGTTTAACATCAAAAACAAGCCCCCTATGGGGGCACCTTGGTTAGATTACCACAGGGAGCGGGATTTGTCAATGAAAAAATCCTATTATTTTCGGAAAAATTCCCGAGAACCTTTAAACTGCTCTTAAAAAGGCGGATTTGGGGAATGATGTGGGGCCCTTGCGCCCCGCAGGCTTCTCTTTCTTATTATATATAGAGTTTTACGCCTGTCAAGGGGGGGCGGCGGTTCGCTTTGCGAACCCTTCTCCTGAGGGGAGCCGGGCAAAGCCCCCCCCGCCAGGGCCAAGCGAAAGGCGCAGCCATTAGCCCCCCCCCCCCCCCATGTGCATTTTTTACTTTACCTTCCCGCCAAATTAGGCTACAATAGAGGCAAGAGAATCAAGAGGATTAATCATGGCCGACGAAATCTACGTAAATTACGAACATAACGATAAGGGCGTGCTCCTGTGGGCCGTCAAGTTTCCCGGCGCCTTCAGCCGCGGGGCGACCTTTGCCGAAGCCGCCGCCAAGATGCCTGCGGTCTGCCGCCAGTACCGTCTGTGGTCAGGCACGGGCACACCGCCTACGGGGGAAGAGGTCAAGGTGTTTAACGAGTTTAAGACCGGCCTTGCCGTGGAAGACGCCGACAGCTGCGCCCTGTTCGCCGAGGAAAAGCTCCCCATGACCCTGGTAGAGTATATTTCTCTGAAGTCTCTGTGTGTAAAATCCGCCCATGACTTTATGACCGAGTATCTCTCCGTCCCCCAGAAGGATCGGGGGCTTCTCAAGTCCCGCAAGACCTTCTACGGCCGCATCCCCACCACCGCCCGGGAGATGATGGAGCACACCAACAACACCTTGGCCTACTACGCCGCCGGCGTGGGCATTGAGATGGAGAATCTGCCCGACTTCGTGGAAAACCGTCTCCAGCTTCTCAACAAGCTGGAGACGCTCCCCCTCTTCCTCTCCAACCGGGTGTACACCGCCCCCGACGGAGAACTGTGGACGGTGAAAAAGGTCCTTCGCCGCCTCCTCTGGCACGACCGCATTCACGCCCGAGCCCTTTACCGCCACGCCGTGACCTTCTGGTCCAAGGAGCGCATTGCCAACCCCTTCGGCTTCAGCCGCTAAAAGAAAGGAGAATTTCATGCGCCTGATTCAGCTTGCCGTGGCCGTTGCCCCGGCTTTGATTCTGATGAAAAAGGTCTACAGCCTGGATAAAATTGAGAAGGAGCCTGCAGGCCTTTTGTGGAAGCTCTTTCTTTGGGGGTGCCTGTCCGTCATTCCC
>CAYUHW010000243.1:0-3039 GCA_964444605.1 uncultured Christensenella sp.
CAAAACCCACCTGTGATGGGTTTTGAGGGGCTGTCTGAGCGATAGCGAGGACTGAGGGGATAAGCCAAAAAAGGGGATGCAGAGCATCCCTGCATAAACCTGTCCGCAGGACAGATTTCACTGTCGCAGGCAAAGAGGAGACAAGAATGTTAAAGGGACGGAGATTCCGTCCCTTTCATCCTTTTTATCGTCTTGTTTGCCTTTAGCTGCGCAGGGGGGCACCGCTCTCCTTCAGGGCGTCGATGATGGCATCGAAGGCCTTGCGGATCTCCTCCTCCGTGAGGGTGTGGTCGGCAGAGCGCAGAGAGAAGCTGAAGGCCAGACTCTTCTTTCCTGCGGCCACGCCGATGCCCCGGTACACGTCAAAGAGGCGGATGTTCTCCACCAGCAGTTCCTTCTGGGCGTTGCGGATGACATCCATGCACTGGGCGGCTTCCCGCTCTTCCTCCACCACTACGGCCAAGTCCCGGTTCACCAGCGGGAAGCGGGGGATGGGGGCAAAGGTCAGCTCCTCCTTTTCCGTGGCGTGAATGGCCTCAAAGGACAATTCGCACAGATACACGGGCTGCTTAATGTCGAAACCGGCGAGAACATCGGGATGGAACTGTCCCATTTCGCCCAGCTTCACATCCCCGCTCCAAATCTCCGCCCCGCGGCCGGGCTGGTAGCAGGGGGAAGCGCCCTTCTTAAAGGATACATCGGGCACACGGAGCTTTTCCAGCAGGGTTTCCACCACGCCCTTAAGGGTGAAGAAGCTCTCTGCCTCCCCAAAGAAGGCCAGGCCGATGTTCTTATGCTCCTCAGGCAGCTCTCCGCCCAGATCCAGATGGACGTTGCCCACCTCCATAAAGCGGCCGTAGCCGGTCTTGCGGTTCAAATTCAGTGCCACGGAGTCCAGCATGCCCATGTACAAGGTGGTGCGCATAAGGCTCTGGTCTTCGCCGAAGGGGTTCAGGAGCTTTACGGCCTTCTGCCGTACGTCCTCTGCAGCCAGATTCAGCTTTTTCAGAGCGGCGGGGCCGGTGAAGTTGTAGTTGTACATTTCCAAGCACCCGCAGCTTACCAGAATGTCCTTGATTCTGTCCTCCAGCAGGTACACGGGGGCGATGGCGCCCTGGAAGGTGTCGCCGTTCATAAGCACGGGGGGAATGTTCTCAAAGCCGTAGACCCGCCCCACCTCTTCGGCAATGTCGTGGTCGGCTTCAATGCCCGATTCAATGTCCGTGCGGTAGTGGGGCAGCTCCACCTCCATGGTGTTCCCATGGCTGGTGCAGGCAAGGTGGATGGGGGCAAGAAGCTTGCCCATTTCCTCCCCGGTCAAACGGGTGTTCAAAAGGCGGTTTACATGGTCGATATCCACGCTGACCACCTGCGGCGCCAGGGGGCAGTTGCACACATCCAGCGGCTCGCCGATGACCTTTCCTGCGTGGAGCTTGTCCATAAGCTCAATGCACCGCTCCAAAGCGAGATAGGCATTGACCGGCTCCACGCCCTTTACGAAGCGGGCGGAAGCGTCGGTGCTGTGGCGGAGCTTTTTGGCGGTGTGGCGGATGTTGCTGGCCTTAAAGACGGCGGACTCGAAGAACACGGCTTTGGTGTCGGGAGTGATCTCGCTGTTCAAGCCGCCCATGACTCCGGCTACGCCTACGCCTCTGGCAGGGTCGGCAATCAGGAGCATATCCTTATCCATAATGCGCTCCTTGTTGTCCAGGGTGGTGACCTTTTCCCCGTCTTCGGCGTTGCGGACGATGATGTGGCCGTCGGTAATGCAGCTTAAATCAAAGGCGTGCATGGGATGGCCGTACTCCATGAGCACATAGTTGGTGATGTCCACAATGTTGTTGATGGGGCGCATGCCCATCATGCGCAGGCGGCGCTGCATCCACACGGGGGCGGGCTCAATGACGATGTCCTTTACCACCCGGCCGCAGTACCGGGGGCACAGCTCCGCATTCTCTACGGTGACGGAAGCGTAGTCCTCCGCATTTCCCTCCCCTGCAATGTGGGGGATGGTGGGCTCGGCCATGGTCTGCCCCAAAGCCGCCGCCGCTTCCCGGGCAAGGCCCAGAATGCTGTTGCAGTCGGGACGGTTGGGGAGGACGGAGAAGTCAAAGACCACATCGTCCCTGCCCAGAGCCTTGGCAATGTCTATGCCCAAGGGGGTATCTTCGGGCAGAATGAGGATGCCGTCCACTCCTGCGCCGGGGAACTCGGACTCGGTCAGATTGAACTCCTCTCCCGAGCAGAACATGCCGTAGCTTTCTACCCCGCGGATGTTGGCCACGGTGAACTCCTGAGACCCGATCTTCGCCCCTGCATAGGCTACGGGCACCACGGCGCCTTCAAAGACATTCTTGGCGTTGGTGAGAATCTGGGCGGTCTTGTCCCCCAAATCCACCTGACAGACGGTGAGCTTGTTGGCGTTGGGATGGGGCTCCATCTTGAGAATCTTTCCCGTGATAACGCCGCTGACCTGAGAAAGCTCCTTTTCATAGCTCTCCAGCTCAAAGCCCCGCCACATCATTTTTTCGATGAACTCCTCATCGGTGACGTTAAAATCCACATAATCGCAAAGCCAGGATTTCGGTAAACGCATACTCTTGACCTCTCTTTCTCAGAACTGGCGCAGGAAGCGGGCATCGTTTTCGTACTCGTAGCGGATGTCCGTAATGCCGTATTTCAAACTGGTGACCCGGTCTACCCCGATGCCGAAGGCAAAGGCACTCCACTCCTTGGGATCAAGGCCGCAGTTTTCCAGCTCGTGGGGGTTGGTCATGCCGCAGCCCAGAATCTCAATCCAGCCCGTGCCCTTGCACACACGGCAGCCCTTGCCGCCGCAGATGGTGCAGCTCATGTCCAGCTCCGCAGAGGGCTCCGTAAAGGGGAAGTAGGAGGGGCGCAGACGGGTCTTTACGTTTTCGCCGAACAGGGCCTTGATGAAGGTGTCCAGAGTGCCCTTCAGGTTGGCCAGATTCAGGTTTCTGTCCACCACAAAGCCCTCAATCTGCATGAACACGGGGCTGTGGGAGGCGTCCACCT
>CAYUHW010000244.1:0-3039 GCA_964444605.1 uncultured Christensenella sp.
GGGTCTCAATGGGGCACATACGCCCGTAGTGGGAGTAGTGTACGTCTCGAACTTCGAAGGTGGCACGGTCACGGTTCAAGCCTCCGGGGCCCAGAGCGCTGAGACGGCGCTTGTGGGTCAGCTCGGACAGGGGGTTGGTCTGATCCATGAACTGAGAGAGCTGGGAGGAACCGAAGAACTCCTTAATGGCGGCGGTAACGGGGCGGATGTTGATGAGGTTGCTGGGCATGACCACGTCCATGTCCTGCAGACCCATGCGCTCACGCACCACACGCTCCAGACGGGTAAGACCTACCCGAATCTGGTTCTGGAGCAGCTCGCCTACACTGCGGATGCGGCGGTTGCCCAGATGGTCGATATCGTCAATCTTGCCTACGCCGTAGGAAAGGTTGATCATATAGGAAACGGTAGCCACCATATCGTCGGGCACGATGTGGCGGGGAATCAAATCGTTGTAATGGCTGCGGATAAAGTCCTTCTGGCCTTCCGCGTCCTCAATCTCCTGCATCTGGGGCAGCAAAGACAGCAGGGTGGGGATATGCACATCCTCATTGAGGCCTGCATCCAAAGGCGCAAAGGGCAAAAAGCCTGCGGCGGAGGCAAAGTTGTTGCCCACTACCTTGGTGCGCTTTTCCCCGGACTTTACGTATACGGCGTTGACGCCGGCGTTCTGAATCTGCTCGGCCAGCTCCTTGGTAATCACTTCCCCGGCAGACAGGAACATTTCGCCCGTCACGGGAGACACCACGTCCTCATCGGCTACACAGCCTGCAATACGGGCTTTGAGAGCCAGCTTTTTGTTGAACTTATAGCGACCTACCCGGGCAAGGTCATAGCGGTTGTCGAAGAAGAGGGAGTTGAGCAGATTTCTGGCAGACTCCTCTGTGGGAGGCTCGCCGGGACGCTGCCGCTTGTAAATCTCAATGAGACCGTCGGCCACGGACTTGTTGGGATCCTTGGCCAGGGTGTTGGCGAGACGCTCGTCTTCGCCCAGCAGCTCAATGATTTCGGCATTGGTGCCGTAGCCGATAGCACGAAGCAGGGAGGTGATGAAAACCTTCCTCTGGCGGTCAATCTTTACATACAAAATGCCGTTGCTGTCCGTTTCATACTCCAGCCATGCGCCCCGGTTGGGGATGACCTGAGAGGAGTAGAGCTGGTTGCCCCACTTGTCGGTGACAACGGAATAATAAGCGCCGGGGGAGCGTACCAGCTGGGATACGATAACCCGTTCTGCGCCGTTGATGATGAAGGTGCCCTGGGGAGTCATGAGGGGGAAGTCGCCCATAAAGACTTCCTGCTGCTTGACTTCGCCGGTCTCCTTGTTGATAAGGCGTACGGAAACACGCAGGGGCGCTGCATAGTTTACGTCCCGCTCCTTGCTTTCTTCCTGAGAATACTTGGGCTTGTCCAGATCGATTCGATAATCCACGAACTCCAGAACCAGCTTGCCCGAATAGTCAACGATGGGCGAAATGTCGTTGAATACTTCTCGAAGGTCCTCTTTCAGAAATCGATAATAGGAATTCTTCTGCACTTCAATGAGATCAGGCATGCTCAGCACTTCATTTACATGAGAAAAGCTCTTGCGTACCCGACGGCCCATCTTGACGTCATGCATCATTGCGTTCACTCCTTCTGATGCCGCTGCACCAACTGTATTCCTCCCTGGGAGGGAGCCCCTGCATCGCCTGTCGACCCACCATTATTACCGCAAAAAAGGCCTGATTTGCGCATATTACATAGTTTGACGATCATAATGCGATTTTGAATAATATCATACCTTCATCAAGCTGTCAAGCCTGAATTTATGAAAAATTCATGACATTTTATCTTTTTCTCCCGAAGGCCGCATAAACTTGTATATAAACAGCCCCAAAGGGTAAAAATGACCCCATACACACACCACGGAAAGGAGCCCTGTTCATGGAACAACCCGTCACCAAATCTTTGCGCGGCGGCTGGAGCAGCACGGAAAACTCCCTGCTGGCCGGCCAGATTGCCCAGGCCAAAGCCCGCCGCCTGCCCCTTCGCACCGCCTTTGACGCCGTAGCCAGGCAGACAGGCCGCTGCGCCAACAGCGTCCGCAACCACTACTACGCCGCCCTGCACCCTCGGGAAAACACCCCCGCCTTCGTCCCCTTTACGGAGGAGGAGTCCCTGTGCCTATTGCGGGAGGTGCTTCTCTCCTGCAGCAGGGGGGAGAGCGTCCGTGCCTGCACTTTGCGCCTTGCAAAGGGGGACACAAGGCAGATGCTCCGCTATCAAAACAAGTACCGCTCCCTGCTCAAAACCCGGCCGGAGCTGGTGCATCGGGTGCGGCAGGAGCTGTCCTCTCAGGCGGAAACCGTCTTTGACCCCTACGCCTTCCCCCGAAAAGGCCCCGGACGCCCCCGCAAGACGGCGCCCCTCTCCCCGGAAAGCCTGCGTGCCCTGCTTATGGCCCTGTGCGAGGAGCTGGTCTCTTTGTACGGCAAATAAACGGCCGCAAGCCCCATGCATGCAAAAAGGGACGGAATTTCCGTCCCCTTGTTTCTTTATTCCGCCGCCGGCTGAGAGGGCTTTTGTCCGCCCTTTCCCTTGTGATGGTAGGGGCGCCGCTTCTTCTTGGGCATCTCCTCCCGTCCTGCGGGAGCCAGCTCCGCATCCTCCTCCATCTGCCGTCTGTCCGGCTTGGGGCGGTTGTTTTTCTTGGACCTGCCGGGTTTTTTCTCCCCGCTCTGCCCCTGATTCCTATCCCCCTGATTCTTATCTCCCTGAGGCTTGCGATTGGGCTTGCGGTTCTTCTTGGGCTGGGCCGCTTCCTCGCCGCCGCCGTTTACGGTGCTTCCCGTCAAGCTCTCACCCGGCAGCACCATCCGTCCTGACAAACTCTCCCCGGGCAATACGGACAAGCCGCCCTCATTGCGGGGGCTCACCTGGGCCTCTGTTTTATCGGCCTTCTCCTCCTTGACAGGCTTCTCCTTTTTGGGCTTTTCCTGTCTGGGCTTCTCCCGATTGCGGTTCTTTTCCTGTCTCGGCCGCTCTGCCGTCTTCATG
>CAYUHW010000245.1:0-2984 GCA_964444605.1 uncultured Christensenella sp.
GTTCTGGTCGGAACAGGTGGCCTTCTTGTCGCCGAACTGGAGTGCCTTCTGGAAGGAAGCCAGGGTGTTGAGACCGCCGTGGGAAACCAGTGCCTCGGCTTTGACGGTGCCGGGGGATACCACACGTCCTTGGAACTGCTTCATATTAGTTGCCTCCCTTCGTAATCTGCTGGAGAATCTCGTCGTCGGTGTAGTACCGGGCGGAGGTGTAGGTGCGGAGCTTGTTGCTGGAGGTGATGACCGGCAGCTTCTGGCTCATGGGGTTGTTCATGTACATCAGCGGGCAAATGTAGGAGGTGATGACACCGGCGGCCTTCAGACGGGGGGCGTAGGGGGTCTTCTCAAACTCCTTCAATACGGCGGGAGCGGCGGTGAACACCGTGGGGATGACCACCTTCTTGTTGCCGGCGGCCCGGAGGGCTTCTTCAATCTTGTCCGTCCAGTCCATAAGCTGTTTCAGGGACATATGGGGGCAGCCCATGAAGCAGAGCTTGGGCTTGGCGTCCTTGTTCTTCCAGATGACGGGGTAGCTGTCATAGACCCGCTGGAGTTCGGCATCGTCGATGACGTACTCCTTGGCCCCTTCCTTAATGAGGGAAGCACCCTGCTCCACGGCCTCGGGGGTCAGGTTCTCCACATGGTAGAGACCCACGGCTCCGTTGGAAGCGGTGGCGGCGCCGAAGTCCTTCAAATAGGCGCAGGCTTCGTCGTTGAGCTCGCTGCCCAGCCACTTGTCCAGACCTACGATGTAGGGCACATCTTCCATAACCTTCATGCCCACGGCGGAACCCAAAAGCTGGGCTTCGGGCTTCTTGGTGGTGGCGATGCGGATGACCCAGTCCGCCTGGCGGCCTTCGTCGGTAAGCAGGCCGAAGCGGGGCACGAAGCCTACTATGGAGCCCATCAAATCGATGATGCCGGAGTTGCGGTTGCAGCGGGCGCCCAGGACGGAGTTGGCGTAAACCACGGCGGAGCTTTCGGACCAGGAGAGGATGTCTCCCTTCTTGGGTGTGTTGCCCATTTCAGGCATGTAGCAGGTGCAGGAGAAGGCGTCCTCGTCCATGAGACCCAGCTTGTGGAGCTGCTTTTCGTAGTAGTCCTGACGGGTGTACATGAAGAAGTTGAACACGAAGTCCTGAATCAGGTTACTGGGCACGTTCTTGTCCATGGGGCGGGGGTCGGCGGAGAAGGTCTGCTGAGAGATTGCGCCGGCCTCAATGAGCTGCTCCATCAAATCGTACACGGGGCCCAGGGCCTTAAGGCCGAAGGAGGTGACCAGATGGTTGTGCTGGCTGGTGACGGGAATCATGCAGTCGGCGCCGAAGAGGTCGCCGTAGCGGACGAGGCTCTCCATGACTTTGCGGAGGGTATCGCCTTTGTCGCCGCGGAGAATGGCCTGTTGCTCCTCGGTGAGAGTCATTTTGCAGGGGATCATATAGGTTTCCTTTCTTAAGATAGAGTTTGTGAATACGGGAGCGGAAATCCCGGAGCAAGCTATACTCCGGCTCTGACGGCGTAAAGCGCATCAAAAAGCCAAAATCCATCATCTTCAGCGGTTCACACGGAAGACACGGAGAAAGCTATGTTCCGGCTCTGACGACATAAAACGCATCCAAAAGCTATAATTCATCATTTTCAGCGACATGTGCGGTGAAAATGATACCTTGCCTGAAGCAAGGACGACCGACGGCCATAGCCGTCCGAGGACGATGCTTCAGGACAAGGACTAACCAAAGGAAAACAAAGTTTTCCTTTGGTTAAATTTTCATTGCCACATCCCACGCTCTCCAGATAACCGTGCGCAGGTTGCCGATGCCGTTGCAGTCGCCTACCAGATGTACATGCTTTTCGGCGGGTACAAGGGGGGTGGGCACATAGCCGGCGCTGAGCAGGACGCTGTCGCCCTCAATCTCAAAGGTGCTGCCGTCCTTGGCCTTGACCAGAACGCCCTTGTCGGTGACCTCGGCCAAAGTGGTCTCCAGATGGACTTCCACCTCGTGGAGGGCGAAGAAGTCGCGGAGGTAGGAGGAGTTGGCCAGGCACACGCCCTTGACGGCGATGAGGTCGTTCTTCATCTCCACAATCACGGGGGTCTTGCCCTTGAGGTACAGATCCAGAGCAATCTCACAGCCCGTCAGACCGCCGCCGACGATGATGACCTTCTGCCCCACTTCCTTCTTGCCCAGCAAATAGTCGCAGGCCTCCATGGCCTTCTCTACGCCCTTGACGGGAAGAATCCGTGCCTTGGAGCCCGTGGCCACGATGACTTCGTCCGCCTGCAGGGAAGCAATGTCCTTAACCTCCGTGTTCAGCCGCACATCAATGGCCAGATCCTTCATTTCCTTTTCGTACCAGCGGATCAGGTCCCGATCCTTCTCCTTAAAGGCAGGTGCGGCGGCCGCAATGAACACGCCGCCCAAGCGGTCGCTCTTCTCATACAGGGTCACCTTGTGTCCGCGGAGGGTCAGCACACGGGCCGCCTCCATGCCGCCGATGCCGCCGCCGACGATGGCGATGTGCTTGGGGGCCTTGGCAGGCTGAATCTTATACTTGGCAGACTGCATGGTCTCCGGGTTCAAAGCGCAGCGGGCCATGCCGGCGTTGTCGCCCAGGGTCTGGTCGTTGCCGACGCCGTTGTAGTGGGCCATGTTGAAGCAGGCGTTGTGGCAGCAGATGCAGGGACGGATGCTCTCCAGATCCCCCTTCATGAGCTTGGTGATCCAGGCGGGATCCGCCAGGAACTGACGGGCGATGCCCACGGCGTCAATCTTGCCGTCTGCCACGGCCTGTGCGCCTACGGCGGGATCCATACGCCCTGCGCAGACCACGGGAATGTCCACATACTTCTTAATGTGCTCTACATCCCCCAAATTGCAGTTTTCGGGCATGTAGGGAGCGGGATGCGCCCAGTACCAGGCGTCATAGGTGCCGTTGTCGCAGTTGAGCATATCGTATCCCGCATCCTGCAGGTACTTGGCGGCTCT
>CAYUHW010000246.1:0-2975 GCA_964444605.1 uncultured Christensenella sp.
GGATAAATCTGGTAATAATCTGGAGACAACAGATGCTGAGATATGTAGTTAGAAAAGTTTTAATTGCACTGCTGATGATTTTCCTCATTTCTATTTTTTCATTCAGTTTAGTGCATCTGCTTCCGGGAGACCCTGCGGCGCTGGCTCTCGGGCGCGGACTTGCGGCTTCAGAAGAAGATATAGAAGCTTTGCGAATAGAAATGCATTTGGATAAACCGCTGGTTGAGCAGTATTTTATTTGGGTCAAGGGTGTATTGACCAATGATCTCGGCAGATCTTTTGCAACGTTTTCCCGCCCCATTGAGGTTGTCATGGCGGAACGAATTCCGGCAACCCTGTATATCGGCATTCCCGCCATCATCATTGCCGGTATTTTGGGAACTTTGGCCGGCGTGCTCAGTGCCATCTATCGTGGGAAGCTCATTGATAAAATTGTGACCCTGATAAACAATCTGGGACTTGGCACTCCCACCTTTTGGGTTGGCATTTTCACCGTATATCTGTTTTCGGTGAAGCTGGGATGGCTGCCGCTGACGGGGTATGTATCCCCTCAGAAGGATTTTGCATCCTATGTATCCCATGCCGTTTTGCCGGTTTTCGCCATTGCCATCAGTATGATGGCGGCAACGGCCCGTCAAGCTCGTTCCAACATGCTGGAAACCCTGAATCAGGATTTTATCCGCACCGCACGAGCCAACGGAATCAGCGAAGGAAGCGTCATTTACCGGCACGCATTGAAAAATGCATTGATTCCCGTAGTCACCATGATCGGATCTCAGGTTCGAAATGCCATTGGCGGGGCACTGCTGGTGGAGGTTGTGTTCAACATTCCCGGTATCGGAAGTCTTTTGAATACGGCCATTAACTCTCGCGAGTATACTATTGTGCAGACGTCTGTTCTGTATCTGTCCGTAGTGGCCGTTACCGTAAATCTCGTTATGGACATTTTGTACGGCGTTATCGACCCCAGAATCCGCAGAAATTGGAGATAACCATGGATAAGCAAAAAACAAAGAAGAACGAAAACGCAAAGCAAAAGCTGAGAGTTTTTTTCGGAAAGGGCATCGGGGTAAAATTGAGCTGCATTTGCTTTGTGCTGTTTGTAGCCTGCGCCGTTGCGGCGCCCATTCTGGCCCCCTGCGATCCTTATGAGCAGGATTTGGATCATATGCTCAGCGGCGTTTCTCCAGAGCATCCTCTTGGAACGGATGCGCTGGGGCGGGACGTACTCAGCCGTTTGATTTACGGTGCCAGAATCACCTTTGTCACCAGCTTTTTGGCCACGGTGATTGCCTGCGTCATCGGCTCTGCCATGGGTATGGCGGCGGGTTACTTCGGAGGCATGGTAGGCACGGTGATTATGCGCTTGAACGATGCGCTGCTCTCCATTCCTTCCCTCATTATGGCCATTACCCTGTCGGTCATTATAGGCAACGGCATTGGGCCTGTGGCGTTGATTATCGGAATTGTTTGTGTGCCGACCTACTGCCGCATGGTATACGCCCAGGTGTCCTCCGTGCGGGAAAATGAATACATCCTTGCCTCCAGACTCATCGGTCTTAAGGAGTGGAAGGTGATGCTCAAGCACATCCTCCCCAACACCATTCCTACCATTTTGGTTGTGTTCACCATGAACCTGGGTTCTTCCATCGGTGTGGAGTCCGGCATGAGCTATCTGGGCATCGGCATTGCACCGCCGACGCCGTCCTGGGGGCGCATGGTTTCCGAAGGATATGCGTATCTTCGCTCCAACCCCCTGATTGCCTTGGTGCCCGGCATTTGTATTATCCTCATCGTCATTGCCTACAACACCATCGGCGATGCCCTGAGAGACGCTTTGGATCCGAGATTGAGAGGTAAGCTGTAATGGGCAATGCATTATTGGAAGTCAAAAATCTGCACACCTCCTTCTTTACTCCTTCCGGAGAAGTAAAGGCTGTCAACGGCGTTTCCTATCATGTGGACGAGCATGAGGTGGTGGCTTTTGTAGGAGAAAGCGGCTGCGGCAAGTCCGTAACGCAAATGAGTGTTATGCAGCTGATTCAAACGCCTCCGGGAAAGATAGTCAGCGGCGAGGTGATTTACAAAGGGAATAATCTTCTGCAGTACGGCCCTAAGTCCAAGGAGATTCGAAAGATCCGCGGCGAAGAAATCGCCATGATTTTTCAGGAGCCCATGACCAGCCTGAACCCTATTATGAAGGTAGGGGATCAGATTACGGAGGTAATCCGTGCCCATCGGAAGATGAGCAAAAAGGAAGCATGGCAGATTGGCATAGAAGCCTTGGAAAGCGTAGGCATTCCTGAGCCGGCCGCCCGGATGAAGAATTTCCCCTTTGAAATGAGCGGCGGCATGCGCCAGCGTGTTATGATTGCAACGGCCATTGCAACCAACGCCAATTTGATTATTGCGGATGAGCCTACTACGGCTCTGGATGTAACCACCCAGGCTCAGGTCATGGAATTGCTCATGTCTCTGGTGCAGGAAAAGGGGAAGACCCTTGTGATGGTCACCCACAATCTGGGCCTGGTCACCCGATATGCAGACAGAATCTACGTTATGTATGCCGGAAGAATCATTGAATCCGGCACTACGGAAACAATCATGAAGCACCCGAGGCATCCCTATACCGTTGGGCTGCTCAACTCTGTTCCCAACCTGAACGATGATAAGTCTAAGGCCCTGGAGCCCATTGAAGGGGCGCCGCCCATCGTAATCGATTTGCCGGATCAGTGTCCCTTCCTTCCCAGATGCAAGTATGCATCGGAAAAGTGCAGGAAGAGCTGCAACCCGGAGCTGCGGCGCATAGGCGAAGAGGAACATTACCTGGCTTGCTACGAGAACTTGGAGATGTGACGTATGAGCAAAATCAGCAGCAATCCTATTCTTAAGGTTGAAAATGTAAAGATGCACTTTCCCTATTATTCTCCGGTTCTGGGGAAGGTAGTGGGCAGTGTCAAGGCCGTGGACGGCGT
>CAYUHW010000247.1:0-2971 GCA_964444605.1 uncultured Christensenella sp.
TGGAAAAGGGCGTGTATGTGGTGGGCTTCTGCTACCCCGTAGTGCCCATGGGCAAGGCCCGCATCCGCACCCAGATTTCCGCCGGACATACCAAGGAGGATCTGGACTTTGCCGTGCAGTGCTTCAAAGAGGTCAAGGAGGAAATGGGTCTCTGAGATCTCCCTATCTATGCAAAAGAAAGCGGTTCCCCAAAACGAACCGCTTTTTTGTTTGCAGAAAATACTGAAATACAAGGATTTTCCACCGTTTTTTAGCACTCTCATCAAAAGAGTGCTAATTTCACAATTGCGCTCCATTTCCGCCCTTTTTCTGTAAAAATGCCTGTCTATACTATAGCCATCAACAAAAGAAAGACCCTTAGAAAGGGTCGGAAAGGATTCCAATATGTTACTTAGCTATTCCCCTTACCGTGTGAGCAATCACAATGACAATCCCTTTGAAGAGCTGGAAAATGCCGGCTACGAACTCATGCGCAGTACCCGTCTTGGAGCCTTCCGCACCGACATCACCGAGAAGAACGGCATCTACACCTTGGAGAGCGAACTGCCCGGCATGAAGAAGGAGGACATCTCCATTGACGTACACGACAACGTGCTGACCATTACCGCCAGGAAGCAGAGCGAAACCACCGAGGAGGACAAGGAAACCCACTACCTGCGGCGGGAGCGCATCAACGGCACCTTTACACGGAGCTTTGATGTCACGGGCATCGATCAGGACGCCATCACCGCTTCCTTTGAGGACGGCATTCTCAAGCTGACCCTCCCCACCCTTTCCCCGGAAAAGCCGGAAAAGCGGAGCATCGCCATCTGCTGAACCTTGCCCTCCACAGCCTCCTTCGGGAGGCTTTTTGCTTGCCAAAGACGCATATTCATGATAAAATTATGATTTAAGACACCCTTTCCATGAGGGGAGCATGCGTTCAGGAGGTTTTCCATGCTGCAAAAGCTGTTGTCCAACACGCCCATCTGGGCCGCTTTCTTCAGCTTTCTTTTATCCCAAATCCTAAAAGTGCCCATTGAGTGGATTGTCACAGGAAAGCTGGACATCCGCCGCCTTCTGGGGGACGGAGGCTATCCCAGTGCTCACTCCGCTTTGGTCACTGCTCTGGCCGCTTCCATCGGCAAGTATCAGGGACTGGACTCTCCCCTCTTTGCTTTGGCCTGCGGCTTTGCAGTCATCGTCATGCACGATGCACGGGGGGTTCGTTTGGAAACGGGCAAGCAGGCCCGGACCATCAACTCCATTGTGGACATCCTCAGCGCCTCTTGGGAAACCACCTTGGACACCGCCCAGCGGCTGAAGGAAATGGTGGGGCACACCCCCCTGCAGGTCTTCTGCGGGGCCGTCCTGGGGCTGATTATCGGCCTTCTCATGTGAAAAAAGCTTTATCTGCGCTCCTTGGGGGGCGCTTTTTTTACGCCCGTTTCATTGCATACAGACCGGTACCCCATTGGACAGTTTGTGCATAGTATATGGGTATCTTCCATCTTGTAAGGAGACTCCCATGCATCCTACCTCCGCCCCCCTCTCGCCCCAGCGGCAGGCCTATTTGAAGCACCGCCGTCTGGAGGCCCTGCGCATCCACTTTCTTCGCCTGCTGCTCCTTTTCTCTCTCCTGTTTTTCTGGGAAATGGGGGCTCGGTGGGGGTGGTTCGACCCCTTTATTCTCTCCAGTCCCAGCCGTGTAATGGCTTCTTTAGAAAACCTGTATACAGGCGGCAGCCTCTTTACCCACATTTTCACCACCCTTTTTGAAACGGTCATGGGCTTTCTGCTGGGCACGGTGTTGGGGATTCTGCTGGCCATCCTCCTCTGGTGGCTGCCCCTTTTCAACAAAATCATGGATCCCTATCTGGTGGTGCTCAACGCCCTGCCCAAGATTGCCCTTGGCCCCGTGCTCATTGTGTGGATTGGAGCGGGCATGGAAAGCATTATCGTCATGGCCGTGCTCATCTCCCTCATCGTCACCGCCGTCACCATTTTAGGGGGCTTTACGGCCACCACAGGGGAAAAGGAGCTGCTCATGCGCACCCTGGGCGCCACCAAGTTCCAAATCTTCAAAAAGGTGGTGCTTCCCGCCAGCGTGCCGGACATGATCAGCGCCCTGAAGATCTCCGTAGGCATGAGCTGGGTGGGGGTCATTGTAGGGGAGTATCTGGTGAGCAAGGCGGGGCTGGGCTACCTGATTGTCTACGGCGGGCAGGTCTTCCGTCTGGATCTGGTCATGGCTTCCGTGGTGCTTTTGTGCCTGCTGGCCGCTTTGATGTACGCCGCCGTCGCCCTGCTGGAACAGCGCATCCGCCGCCGTTTTTAAATTGCTCCGCTTATACCGCCGCCCTCCAAGACGGCTTTTCCTTTGGGCATACTCCGCCATCCCCGGCATAGAATGGAATATATGCCATTTTGGGAGGGGAGTATGGAAAACAGAGCCTGTCTTTTGGGGAAATACATTGCGGAGACGGGAGACACGGTGCGGGGCGCCGCACAGAAGTTCTCCGTAGGCAAATCCACCGTACACAAGGACGTGACCATAAAGCTCAGGCACAGCGACCCGGCGCTTTGGAACCGAGTGCGCCTTGTGCTGGAGAAAAACAAGGCCGAGCGGCACATTCGGGGCGGGCTGGCCACCAGAGAAAAGTACAAGCATACGGAGGAGCATTGACCTTCGGGGATAAAAAAACAGGCACGGAAAAACCATGCCTGTTTCTTATTGCATTGGGATATTACTTTCTGGCCTTTTCAAGCAAAGCTTTGCCGCCCATGTAGGGGCGCAGAGGCTGGGGGATGGTCACGGAGCCGTCGGACTGCAGATGGTTCTCCAAGAAGGCAATGAGCATCCGAGGGGGTGCCACCACGGTGTTGTTCAAAGTGTGAGGCAGATAGGTCTTGCCGTCCTCGCCCTTGACCCGCATCTTCAGCCGCCGTGCCTGGGCGTCTCCCAGATTGGAGCAGGAGCAGACCTCAAAGT
>CAYUHW010000248.1:0-2968 GCA_964444605.1 uncultured Christensenella sp.
GCGCTGGGGACTGGGGGATCCCGACGGCTTCGTGTTCAACATGAGCGTGGGCTACGATTTGGCAGGGATTCAGACTCCCAAGATGGACGCCTTCATCAACGGTCTGAAGAACGCCGCCAGGGTGCCCGCCTTTACGGAGGCTCTGCAGGAGGCCGCCGCCATTCTGCCCGACATGGCGGAGTACATCGCCGCCATCGACCCCCATATCTGCAAGTCCGTCACCATCTCCACCCTCCACGGTTGCCCGCCCCAGGAGATTGAGAGCATTGCGGAATACCTCATCAAGCAGAAGCACCTGCACACTTTGGTCAAGTGCAACCCCACCATTCTGGGCTATGAGTTTGCCAGAAATCGTTTGGACGAGGCGGGATACGATTACATCGCCTTTGACGACCACCACTTTAAGGAAGACCTCCAGTATGAGGACGCTCTGCCCATGTTCCGCCATTTGCTGGCGCTGGCCAAGGCTCGGCGGCTGACCTTCGGGGTGAAGCTGAGCAACACCTTCCCCGTGGATGTAAAGGCAGGGGAACTGCCCAGCCAGGAGATGTACATGAGCGGCAAGGCCTTGTATCTTTTGACCATGGAGATGGCCGCCCGCTTGTCCCGGGACTTTGAGGGGAAACTGCGCATTTCCTACAGCGGCGGTGCCGACGCCTTCCATTTGACGGAACTGTATCGGGCGGGCATCTGGCCCATTACCATGGCCACCACCATTTTGAAGCCCGGAGGCTACGATCGGTTCCTGCAGATGGCCGAGAGCATGGAGAAATGCTCCTACAAGGCCAGAACCACCGCCAACCCGGCCGCCATCGCCGCCCTGTCCCAAAAGGCCGTTCACGATCCCGCCCTTCGCAAGGCTCTTAAGCCCTTGCCCCGGCGCACTATCGGGAAGAAAGTGCCCCTAACGGACTGCTTCACGGCTCCCTGTCAGCAGGGCTGTCCCATTGGGCAGGATGTGCCTGAGTATCTGGCTCTTATGGAGCAGGGAAGGGAGGAGGAAGCCTTCCGCCTCATCGCCTGCAAGAACCCCCTGCCCTTTATTACGGGCACCATCTGCGCCCACAACTGCATGCAAAAGTGCACCCGCAACTTCTATGACACCCCCGTTCATATTCGGGAGGTCAAGCTGCAGGCGGCACGGAAGGGGTACGCCGCCTTTATGGCAGCGCCCCTTAAAAAGGAAGCTTTGACCGAGGCCAGAGTGGCCGTCATCGGCGGCGGCCCTGCAGGCTTGGCGGCGGCCTACTATCTGGGGCTGGCGGGGGCCTCCGTCACCGTCTTTGAAAAGGAGAAGAAGCTGGGAGGCGTTGTCCGCCATGTAATTCCCGCCTTCCGCATTCCCTCTGCCGCCATTGAGCGGGATGTGAAGCTGGTTAAGGCTGCAGGGACCAAGTTTGTCATGGGCAAACCCGCTCCCGAATTAAAGAAACTGCAGAAGAAGTTTGACTATATCCTTTTGGCCGCAGGGGCGGGGAAGTCCGCTCTGCTGTCCATTGGGGGACGGGAACTGAACGCCGTAGCCTTCCTCCGCTCCCTGAAGGCAGGGGAAAAAGTGGAACTGGGCGAGAACGTGTGCATCATCGGCGGAGGCAACACCGCCATGGACGCCGCCCGTGCCGCTTTGCGGGTGCCGGGGGTCAAGAGCGTGTCCGTGGTCTATCGCCGCACCAAAAAGTATATGCCCGCCGATACGGAGGAAATGGAGCTGGCGGTAGAGGAGGGCGTGCAGTTTAAAGAACTCCTTGCCCCCCTGTCCGCCGACGGCAAGACCCTTGTTTGCGAGGTAATGGAGCTGGGCGCCCCCGATGAAAGCGGCCGCCGCAGTCCCGTGAAGACCGGGCGGACGGAGAGCCTGCCCTGCGACACCCTGATTTCCGCTTTGGGTGAAAAGGCCGACGGAGAGTTTCTGCAAGCCTACGGGGTGGAAGCACCCCAAAAGGGACGCCCCGCCTTCCGCACGGGGAACGTCTTTGTGCTGGGGGATCTCTATAGAGGCCCCTCCACCGTGGTGGAAGCCATGGGAGATGCCTTGGCCGCACGGGACGCCATTGTGGGTGCGCCCTTACAGGCGAAGTACCCCGAAGGCAGTGACCTGTCTCCCTGCGAGGCTCTAAAGAGAAAGGGGAGGCTGGATGTAAGTGCCTGTGAGCCCAAGCGGTGCCTTGGGTGCAAGGGTGTGTGCGAGAACTGCGTGTCCGTGTGCCCCAACAGAGCCAACGTTGCCATCGCCGTTCCCGGCATGGCCATGGAGCAGATTCTCCATTTGGACTACGCCTGCAACGAGTGCGGCAACTGCGCCGCCTTCTGTCCCTACGACAGCGCCCCCTACAAGGACAAGTTCACCTACTTTGCCACGGAGGAGGACTTCCGCGACAGCACCAACAGCGGCTTTACTCTGCTGGATCGGGAGAACCGGCGCATTCGGGTGCGGCTGGAGGGGAAGGAGTTTGACTGCTCCCTGCAGGCGGACACCCCCTTGCCCAAGGAACTGGAGATGCTGATTGTCACCGTCCTGCAGGCATACAAGTACCTGCTGGTGTGATAAAGGAGACTGCATATGGCCACATTTTATGTAAACGGACAGCAGGTTACCGTTGAAAAGAATCAAAAGCTCCTCCCCTACCTGCGGGAGGAGCTTCGCCTCCACTCCGTCAAGGACGGCTGTTCCGAGGGCGCCTGCGGCACCTGCACCATTTTGGTGGACGGAAAAGCCCAAAAGGCCTGCGTTTTGCAGACGGATAAGCTGGAGGGAAAGAATATTTTGACCCTGGAGGGACTGACCCCCTTTGAAAAGGAGGTCTATGTGTGGGCCTTCGGAGAAGCGGGGGCGGTGCAGTGCGGCTTCTGCATTCCCGGCATGGTCATGAGCGCCAAGGGGTTGCTGGACGTGAACTTGAACCCCACGGAGGAGGAGATTCGCTTTGCCATCCGCAACAACATCTGCCGCTGCAAGGGGTATGTGAAG
>CAYUHW010000249.1:0-2967 GCA_964444605.1 uncultured Christensenella sp.
TTACCCGGCACCCTGCCCTGCGGTGCTCGGACTTTCCTCAGCCTCCTTGAGGGAGGCCGCAATCGTCTTGCTTACTCGCCGCAAACTTTATTTACTTGGAATACAGTATCCTGCCGCAGTTCTCGCACTCCACAATGCTGTCCTGCCCGTTGAGCTTTTTCAGCACGGCCATGGGCAAAGACATGTTGCAGCCGGAGCACTTATCGTGAACCACCGGCACCACCGGCTCCTTGTGATGGAGTCTGGCCCGCTTATACTTGGCCAAAAACGCAGGATCCACCTGCCGCTCCACACAAACCATTTCCTTGGCGGCGGCGTTGACGGCGGCGGCGGCGTCATTTTTCTCCACCTCGCACACGGCCTTTACCTGATCATATTCCTTCTTGGCACGGCCGGCCAGAGAGCGGGTGCGCTGGAAGGCTTCCACAGCCTTTTCCAGCTGTTCGGACAGAGCCTTCACGTCTTTGTCCATCTTGTTCAGCTCCCGATTGAGCTTATCTACATCCTTGCGGAACTCCGTCATCTCCTCGGCGGTGCACTCCTCGTCCCGAGACAGGGTCTCCATTTCCGATACGTTGAGCTCCAGGTCATGCTTAAGCTTATCCTGCTGGGAAATAAGCCGCATAAGGGACAGCTGCATGCTCTCCGTCTCCTCGGTCAGCTTCTGGATGGTGGCCTGATGCTCTTTGAGGGACTTATGCAGCCGCATCATTTTCTGACGGCTTTCGGTACTCTTAACGGAATCCTCCAGCTTCTGCTTCTTTATATCTGCCTGCTGGTAGGAAAGCAGATACTCTAATTTCGTCATGGTCTTCTCCTCCTCCGCCGCCGTACCGGGCGGCCTTAAAGTCTCAGAAGGCACGCAAAGGAGCGCCCTCCTCAAGGGTTACAGTATATTGTACATCATTCGAAGCCATTTGTAAACGCTCCATCAGGGAATAAAGGACGACTTTTTCCGTTTCGTAATGGCCGCAGAGAATTAAATGAATCTTTTGGCTTCTGGCATAGAGAATATTGTGGTGGGCGGCCTCCCCCGTAAGATAGGCATCGGCACCTGAAGCCAAAGCGGCACCGATCTCACCGCCTCCGCCCCCGCCCAAAAGCGCCAGGGTATGAATCTTCTCCGATCCCGGTTCCGTAGCCATGGGTGTGCATTGGAGCTTCTCCCTGCAAAGGGCGCACAGCTCCTCCAAGGTCATGGGATAGGGCAATTCCCCCACCCGCCCCATGTTCTCGGGCTCCAGCGGGCGGACATTGTGTAAGCCCAGCACCTGCGCCAGAGTGTCGTTAACACCACCCTCTGCGGAGTCCAGATTGGTATGGGCGGCAAAATGGCCGATGCCGTGGCGAAGAAGAATGGCCTCCGCCCGTGTGTCCGGATCGGAATAGGACACCCGCTTGGTGCCGTGGAAAAAGCCGGGATGGTGGGTAACGAGCACGTCGCACCCCAGCTTCACGGCCTCCCTGGCCACCTCTTCCCCATTGTCAAGAGCCAGCAGTACCTTGTGAATGTCCTCATGGTCAGGCTCTACCAAAAGTCCCACGTTGTCCCAGGAGCAGGCCAGTTCCTTGGGGGCAAGGGTTTCCATCAGTGCGCAAAAATTCTTTAGTTTCATACCAAATCTCCTTCCAGTCCTTTTACCACGGCTTCCAGCGCCGCCTTTTCACCCGCCAGTTTTTCTTCTCCGGGGGTGCCTCGGGCGTTTAAAAGCCGCTTGTCCCGCTGGGCAATGCGCCGCAGGCAGTATTCCTTCAACAGAGGATCTCTCCGTTCAAACCCTCTGTAGCCCACCAGAAAAAAATCCTTTGGAAACCCTTCCGGCCAAGCATCCCGCTTTCCTGCCGGCATTACGCACAGCATCTGGTAAAACCGCCGCCCTTCCCTGAGGATCACATCCTCCTGCACATGGTAGCCCTTTTCATACAGATACCTGCGCAGTTCCTCTTCGCCGCCCATGGGCTGAAGCACCAGCTTCTGCATTTTCTCCGCTATAAAAGCACCCTCCTCCAAAATGGAGGCAATGAGCTCTCCTCCCATGCCTAAAATAGCGGCGCCGTCCCACGCTCCGGGCGTCAGCACCTGCAGGCCGCTGCCGGCATAAAAGGTCATTCTGTCCGAAAGCCCTCGCCGCTGTGCCAGCCTTTTGGCCTTTTCCAAAGACGGGAGGCTGATATCGCAGGCCGCCACCCGCTCACAGCCCTTTCGTTCCAAAAGAGCCGCCGCCAGATACCCATGGTCACAGCCGATATCCGCCGGACAGCGGAGACCCTCCTGCATATCCAGGGCTTTTTCCAGCCTTACACTTAGGACAGAAGGCATATCCGCTTCTTCGGCTCCACCTCATCGATGGGGCCTCCTCCCAAACACTCTTCACCCAAGTACAGCACGCACCACTGCCCCGGAGTCACCGCCCGCTGAGGCCAGTCAAAGCGCACATAGGCTCTGTCCCCCTCCATGGTGACGGATACAGGCTGGTCGTTTTGGCGATAGCGGAACTTGGCCGTACAGCGAAACTCCTTTTGGGGCGCTTCTCCTGCAATAAAGTGCATATGGTGCACCACCAGCGACAAGGAGAACAGCTCGTCCTGCTCCCCCTGCTGGACAATCAGGCGGTTGTTTTCCATATCCTTGCCGATGACAAACCAGCTTTCCCCGTTTCCGCCCCGGGTGCCGCCGATGCCAAGGCCCTTCCGCTGTCCCAAGGTGTAATACATAAGCCCATCGTGACGGCCGATTACCTTGCCCTTTTCGTCCACCATGTCCCCGGGCTGGGCAGGGAGAAAATCCATAAGGAACTTCTTGAAATTCCGCTCACCGATAAAGCAGACCCCGGTGGAATCCTTCTTTTCCGATACGCTTAAGCCCGCCTTGCGGCATTTCTCCCGCACATCCCGCTTCTGAAGCTCCCCAACGGGGAAGAGCACCTGCTCCAATTGCTTTTGGGTAAGTCCCGCCAGAAAATATGT
>CAYUHW010000250.1:0-2934 GCA_964444605.1 uncultured Christensenella sp.
CATAAAGGGCCTCTTTTTTGCGCCTTGCAGACAAACTTCCCGATGATAATATATAATTAAGAAAAAGTATTCTTTACTGCTGGAAGAATATGGCTTCGTTCTGCGCACCTCCGTTGAGAGCGGAGACGATGAGACCTATACCTTTGACTATGCGGGAGAGGGAGACGCGCCTGCCTTTAATTGCGATAGTCACGGATGGATTTCCCGGGAATCCAGAACAGGTATTTCCATTTTGATCTGGAGCTGCCATTATGGCGGTGTAACGGGTGAATTTCAGATTTTAGTGGCCGATGGCATAACATATGCAGACACCGGTGACCGCACCGCACGCACCATTACGCCTTTAGCAAACGCATCCGGTTCCTCTTCATCCGACTCCTCTTCCGACGGCGTCGGCTTCCCCTTCCCCCCCAACAATCCCTACGGCCTCCAGTGCACCACCTGCCACGGCAGCGGCGATTGTCAAACCTGCCATGGGTACGGAAAGGTGAAACGCTATGGGGGAAAAGGGGATACGGTCACTTCCGTGTGTTCCAGATGTCACGGAAGCGGGAACTGCCATTCCTGCGGCGGCACGGGCAACCGTTAAAAGCTTCCCTTTACTCCCCATACACAGCTTGCAAAACAGCCTTCTCTTTGCAGGGGAGGCTGTTTTAGCGGCGGCTACATTTCCACCATAAACATGTTGTTTTTGCGGGTCAGGCGTATGTCCTCCTTGGTCAGAAGCAGGGCGTCAATGAGTTCCTCGTTCTCTTCCAGCATACGGGTGGAGAGAATGCACTTGACGCACACGGGCAGCAGTCTTCTGGCGGACAAACCGGTCATAAGTCCTGTCCCCCGCCCCTCCAGCTCCAAGGAGCGCATGAGGGTGATATTCACCCTCTCCACCCCGTTGGACTGGTTTTTAAAGGCGTAATGGATGACCATGTCCTGCCGCTGGCGGCGGCCGTAGTACAAGGTGCGGCAGCGGTGAAGCTGCTCAAAGTCCGGCACGTCATAAAAGAGAGTCAAGGGGGGATTCTCCTCCTCCGGGCCTCCCCCCGCCAGAAGACTGCGGAGAATGCGCTTGGCTCTGCCGTCATAGATGTACAGATACTGCCGCCCGGAGCCCGGGGAAGCGCCTCCTGCCATCTCCGTTCCCCCTGCAGGATGCAGGTTCTTTAAAAGCTGTTCCGGCTCCATCTGCAAGGCGGTGGCAATCTCCCACAGGGTGTTGACATCCAGAGAAATGGTGCCCTGCTCGTATTTGCCCAGGGTAGCCTTGCTTTTGTGAATGCGCCCGGCCAGTTCCTCCAAAGTAATATGATTGGCTCTGCGGTACAGGCGGATATTCCCGCCGATGGTCTTGTCCAGTTCTGACATCTGCTTCCTCTTTTCTCACAAGAATATGCATATTTCCCCTGCAACGCAGGTACCAACGGGTTTCTGTCTCCATTATAAGGGGCAAAAAGTCTCTTGTAAAGAGACTTTGGAAAGTATATTCTCACCCCGTGTCATCATATAGGATTTGCCACGAAAATGAGAAGCCGATACAATAAAAGAAACCTGAAGGGAAGGCATCCGCAGATGAAACAAAAGCTGACCATAGGAAACGTGCTGGTTCTTGGATTTGCCCTGTTCGCCATGTTTTTCGGTGCAGGAAACCTGATTTTCCCGCCCATGCTGGGGCAAGCCAGCGGCGAAAACTGGCTGTACGGATTCGGCGCCTACATTTTGATAGACGCGGGCTTGGCCATGCTGGCGCTTATGGCTTCCTTCCACTACGAGGGGGGCATTGCCCGCATTGCCCGGGATCAGTTGGGAGACGCCCCTGCCCTCCTTCTGCTGTTCATGAACGCCCTGTGTCTGGGGCCTTTGGTGGCCATTCCCCGCACCGCCTCCACCACTTTTGAAATTGCCATTGCACCTATGCTGCCCGGAGTCTCCTCCTGGGTCTTTGCCTTCATTTTCTTTGCCGTCGTCATTGTTCTTTGCCTGAAACCGGGCAAGGTCGTGGACATTATCGGGAAAGTGCTCTCCCCGCTGATGTTCGTGTGCCTGCTCATTCTCATCGGCGCAGGTATGCTTTTCCCCCTGGGTCCTATTGAGGGGGGTCTGGATCTGAGTGCTTCCTTGAAGATGGGGCTTGAAAACGGATACCAGACCATGGACATGCTGGGGGGTCTGCTCTTCGCCGTTGTCACCATGATGAGCGTTACGTCCATGGGCTTTACCACCAAGAAATCCCGCATGAAGATGGTAGGCCTGTCGGGACTGGTGGCCAGCTTGGCCCTGCTCATCGTGTACGGCGGGTTGGCGTATTTGGGCGCCACCGCTTCCTCCGCAGAAGGGATGCAGGGGCTCTCCTCCACGGGACTGCTCTTGTCCATTACCAATTCCCTGCTGGGCCCCTGGGGCGGCATCATTCTGGGCGTCATAGTAGCCTTCGCCTGTTTGACCACCGCCATCGGGCTGGTTTCTTCCTGTGCAGAGACCTTTGTATCCCTTTCCGGAGACCGCCTGCGCTATAAGCCCCTGCTCATTGTCATCAGCCTTGTGTCCTTGGTGCTGAGCAATCTGGGGGTGGAAACCATCATCTCCATTGCCTCCCCCATTCTGCAGGTCATCTACCCCATATTCATGATTATGGTGGTTCTCTCCTTCTTCAGCAAGCACATCCCCAAGCGGACGGTGTATCAGTGGGCCGTGGGCGCCGCCTTTTTCGTCACGCTTCTCCACGAAGTGGGACTAAGGCTGTCCCATCCCATTGAAATGAGCTTTTTGCCCCTGTACGATTTGGGGCTGTACTGGGTGACGCCCGCTTTGCTGGGCGGCATTCTGGGGGCACTGCTCCCTTGTAAAAAAGCGGAAAGTGTCATCGATTCAAAAACAGTATAAGTTTTTTGTTTGCCCGGGGTGTACAAACTCCGGGTTTTGTATTATACTGTATACATA
>CAYUHW010000251.1:0-2922 GCA_964444605.1 uncultured Christensenella sp.
GAGGCGGAAGGCTGGGGGCTGTGAAAGCCATCACAGTTTTTTGACGAATTGTGTAAAGACCTGCCATAGAAATGCATCGGAGAAGCCCATATAATGAGAGTAGATATTTATGCCGCAAATGGCAGTGCCTGAAGAGGCAAACATATATATAAAAGGAGGATTTTCCGGACATGAAATTGGAAATCGGTCATTTCAGCGTCAGAGACGTCCGATTTGGGGAGGAAACGGCCTTAGCGGACGGGATTCTCACCGTAAACCGGGAGGAAGCCATCGCTGAATTGAACAAGGACAAAAAGCTGAAGAATGTGGAATTGCATATTGTGCATCCCGGGGACAGCGTCCGCATTATTCCGGCCAAGGCCATGTGCGCCGTGCGATACCGCCCGGACGGCCGCTGCCTGTTTCCGGGGTACACAGGAGAGGTGTCCCAGGCAGGGGAAGGACTTATTTATGCGCTGGACGGCGTAGGCGTGCTGGGTGCCGGCCTGCACAGCCGTCAGGGCATGAACGGTTTGGTGGATATGTCCGGCCCGGCGGCGGAACTGACCCCCTATGCCCAGAGTATCAACCTTGTGTTTGTGGCGGAGAATGCAGATCCTGCAGAAGATGTGCCCTTTATGGACGGCGTTCACTATGTAAAAGCATCCTGCCGTCTGGCGGAATATGTGGGAAAAGCCTTGAAGGGCCATGAGCCGGCGGAGACGGAAACCTTTGAATGGGCACCGGTGCAGGACAACGGTCTGCCGCGGGTAGGTTTCTTTATGCAGCAGTGCAATATTCCAAAGTGGCTGGACAGCACCTATTATTACGGCTATGAGACCAACGGCATACCCACGGTCATTATGAATCCCCTGGAGTGGCTGGACGGAGCTCTTACCGGGGAGGGAGGCGCTCTGCCGGGGAATGCCGCAAGAACCACTTACGATTTTTTGAATGCGCCCATTGTCCGCCGTCTCTTGCAGGAGCACGGAAAGACCATAAATCTGGCTGTTACGGCCGTGCTGGGGCATGTGGAGCCTGTCAATGACAAGCAGCGGGTGGCGGCCATGTATGTGAGCCTGGCTAAGACTTTGGGACTGGATGCGGTGATTGAGATGGAGTCTCACTGCGGCAATGTGGATGTAGACTTTATGATGACCATGGGCGGCTTAGAGCGGGCCGGCGTTAAGACCGTGGGCATCTTTGCCGAAAATGTAGGCCGTGACGGCACCAACCCCGGAAAAACATACACGGATTCGGCCGCAGATGCGCTGGTCTCTACGGGAAATACCTGTCAGGTGTATGAGCTGCCGCCGATGGATACGGTGCTGGGGAACATCAACACCCTGGTGGAAGATTTGCATTGGGGGGCATGGACCAGCGATCCCAAGCGGGGGCCGTCCCTGCGGGAAGACGGTTCCTTGATTATCGATGCCCACGAGATTTTCGGTCATGACGGCTTGCTGGGACACTCCAAGCTTACTGTAAAAGATTTCTAAGAAAGGGGAAAGGTTCATGAAAAAAGTAATCGTCTTTGTCAACCAGTTTTTCGGACAGGTTGGCGGAGAAGAGATGGCGGGCATGGCGCCGGAGCTCCGGGAAGGAAAGATCGGCCCTGCCATGGGCATTGGGGCAGGCCTCAAGGATGCGGAAGTCACCCACACCATTATCTGCGGCGACAACTTCATGGCCAGCAATACCCAAGAGGCACTGGAAACCATAAAAGGGTTCCTCGCGGGGCTGGACTTTGATATGCTTATTGCGGGGCCGGCTTTCAACGCCGGACGGTACGGCTTTAGCTGCGGAGAAGTATGCAAGCTGGCCGCACGGGAATTTGGAGCGTTGACCGTGACCAGTATGTCGGAGACCAACCCCGGCGCAGACCTGTATAGAAAGGAAACCTATGTGCTCAAGGGCGGAAATTCTGCTGCCGCCATGCGCAAGGATTTGCCCAAAGTCATCAAATTGGCCAACAAACTTCTCTGCGGGGAGGAATTGCTGGGGGCGGAGGCCGAGGGCTACTTCCCCAGAAACGTCCGCAAAGAGGTCTTCTATGAGGGGGGCAAGTGCGCTGCCGACCGTGCGGTGGACATGCTTTTGGCCAAGCTGTACGGCAAGCCCTATGTGTCCGAATACAAGGTGGAATCGGAGGAAGCAGTCAAGCCCTTGCCTGCTTTTGATCCAAAGGGCAAGCGCATTGCTTTCATTACTACCGGCGGTTTTGTGCCTGCCGGGAATCCCGACCGCATTGCCTCCGGAAGCTGCACCCACTTCGGGACATATTTTATCGGAGATCAGCAGGAACTTAAGCCCGGGGAATGGATTTCCGTTCATGGCGGCTACAATGTCAACTTTGTGGCCGAGAATCCCATGCTGCTGATGCCCTTGGACGCTTTATGCAAGCATATAGCGGAGGGGCACTTCGGCTCCCTGCATCCCTATGTGTACAGCCTCTCCGGAAACCAGACGACAAAAAGCGACTCTCAGCGCATGGCTCGGGAGATTCTGGAAAAAATTCGCAAGGACGGGGTAGACGCCGCCATCGTGGGCTCCACATGAGGCACCTGTACTCGTTGCGGTGCAATGATGGTAAAAGAAATTGAAAAGAACGGCATGCCCGTTGTCCACATGGTAAACATGGTGCCCGTGGCCCAAGGCATCGGCTCCAACCGTATTGTGAAGACCTACGGCATCTCCTTCCCCATGAATGACCCCTATGCCACCCCTGAAGAACAGAAGAAACAGCGCTACGAGCTGGTGGATAAGGCTCTGAAGGCCTTGAATACCGATGTCACCGGTCCCACCCTCCTAGGCTGATATTCAAAAGATAAGGAAAGGATGTAACAAAATGAAGATCTTTGGAATGCCTGCCGGTGTATCCTGGTACTACTGGGTATCCCTTCTGGTCGTGCCCATCATTGTGGAGATTGTCCTGCGCTCCAA
>CAYUHW010000252.1:0-2917 GCA_964444605.1 uncultured Christensenella sp.
GTAGGCGCTGTGCCCACGGTTCTCAGCGCCACCTTTGCCCACCTTGTGCGGGCAGAGGGGTATTCCCGTCAGGCCAGCATCGGCATGGCCTTGGGCGGCGTGCTGAACATGATTCTGGATCCCCTCTTTATTTCCGTCTTCAAGCTGGAGATTGCAGGGGCGGCCATTGCCACCATGCTCTCCAACGTGGCGGCGGCGGGATACTTTGTCGTCCTGATTCTCAAGAGGCGGGATACCTCCGTCATCACCCTGAACCCCAAGCACTACACCCTCAAGCAGCGTATTCCCCTGGACGTGCTGCTGGTGGGCATCCCCAGCTGCGCCATGAACCTGATGGCCGTGCTGTCCAACATCATTCTCAACCGCCTTATGGCCTCCTACTGCAACGAGGCCGTAGCCGGCATCGGCATTGCCAAAAAGGTGGACATGATGAACTTTGCCATTGCCACGGGTATGTCTCAGGGCGTGCTGCCTTTGATTGGCTACAACTACTCCGCCAAGAATTACAAGCGCATGATGTCCGCCATCAAGACCATCTTCATCGCCAGCTTGGTCGTGGCCATTGTGAGCACCGTTTTCTTAATCACCTGCGCCCGCCCCATTGTGCGGGCCTTCATCGATGACGCCCTGACGGTGGAGTACGGCCAGAAGTTCCAGCAGATTATGTGCCTGACGGGGCCCTGCATCGCCGTGTCCCTGATTATCATGACCCTTTTCCAGTCCGTGGGCAAGAAGGTACAGCCGCTGGTGCTTTCGTTTTTGCGCAAGGGCGGGCTGGATATCCCTCTTATGTACCTGCTGAACGGGTTTATGGGCGAAATCGGCATTGCCTGGGCACCGCCCATTGCGGACATAGCGGCCATGGTGGTGGCCCTGTGTTTGTTCGTGCCCTTCTGGAAGCATCTGCAAGCGGAGCTTCACGCCTCAGAGCCCCTTTTGCAGGCGAAGTGACAGGGGGGGCGGCGGGTTCGCTTTGCGAACTCTTCTGCGCAGGGGGAGCGTCCCGCTCCCCCTGCGCAGAAGAGAAGGGCTGCGCCCTTCCGCCGCCCCGCATCCCCCAACAAGCAAACTCCTTTAGAAAAGGCGCCGCAGAATAAGTCAAACAAAAAACACCCTCGGCAAAACCGAAGGTGTTTTTTCTGTTGCGATTTTTTATTCTCCCGCCGTTTCCCATGCGGTTACATAGAGGATGTCGCTGATGGGCCGCCCGCCGTCAAAGGGCCGGTTGTACACTTCCCCCTGCCAGCAGAGAACGGCAGACTTGCCTCCGTCCAGATTGTAGGCGGCCTTAAAGCCCAAATCGTAGCTAAGCTGCGCCAAGTCGTACATGGTCAGCCCCATGGAGTATCCCGACTGACGGCCGTCCACCATGACCACGGCGTAATGCCCGGGCTCATAGTACCCCAGCACGCACCTTGGGTTCCGATCCTTAATCTGGCAATTGGGAAACTCCGTTCTGGGGTTCCCCTCATAATCCAGCAGTCCCGGCCCGAAGGTCCACACCTGCCAGGGATCCTCAGCAATGATGCTGTCCACATCGTATTCCTCCGGCGTGAAGGTGCGCATGGTGCCGTCCCGATACAGAACGCAGATGTCATACTTCCCCTTGGTCTTTCTGTACAGCTCTCCGTTGCGGATGACCAGCCCCATGTTGTGGGTGTGGAAGTCCCCCGACACGGCAAAGAGCGCTTGGACCCGATCGCTCATCTTTTCAACGGAGGTCTCCCCGTACTTGGCGGAAAAGCCCTTGGTGCTGGCCGCCTCCGTCCGCAGACGGGTCACATCCTGTATATAAATGTCCGTCACATAATAGGTGATGTAATCGGAATAGGTCTCTTTATCCTCCACCGTGCGGATGGTCACGGCCAGCTCCGCCTCGGCGTATTTCTCCGCCTCCAGCACTGCGCCGTCATAGGAAAAGCCGTCATACCGCCCTCCCAGCAGTCCCTCGGGGGTAGGGGCGGGGGTAGGCGTAGGCTCAGGGGTGGGCGTAGGGGTGTTTGTAGGCACGGGAGTGGCCGTAGGCGCCGTGGTCGGAGCGGGCACCGGGGTGCCGATGCTCACCACCGCCTGCTGTTCCGTGACAAGGGCGGCAGTGGCCGTGGGTATTTCCGCAGGAGCAGGCGTCTCCTCTCCCTTTTTACAGCCTCCCAAGGCCATGAGTATGCACAGGCATAAAAGCGCCAAAGCTGTACGTTTCATGCGAATATCCTCCTGATCATGGAGTAAAGTATAGCATTGACGGCGGAACTTGTCGATAGCGCCCATGTAATAAAACTGTAAAATCCCGTCCCGTTCGCCTTTAGCTTTGCCCCTGTTCCAAGGCATGCCGCCATTTTCCCCCTCGGTAGAACATAAGGGAAAGGAGTGTGCCGATAAACCAGCCTATGGGCCAGGCGCACCATATGCCCGTTTCCTGAAGCACCGTACCGGAAAGCACTGCGGCCAGCACCACACGGAGAATCAAATCCGTAAAGGTGGACGCCATAAATTCCTTCATCATGCCCGCCCCTCTCAGGATGCCGTCGGCCACCAGCTTTACGGAAATCATAAAGTAGAAGGGGGACAGAATCCGCAAATAGTCAATCCCCGATTTTAAAGCCAAGTCGGTGGGGGTATCGATAAAGAAGTACAAGAGCCCCTTGCCCCCAAAGAAGTATGCGGCAAAGAGGGGCACGGAGAGCAGCCACACCAGCTTGATGCCCGCCCGAAAGCCGCTCTTGATTCTGTCCAACTTCCCCGCTCCCATGTTCTGAGCCGTATAGTTGGAAATCCCGTTGCCCAGGGTGGTAAAGGAGGTGATGACCAGATTGTTCAGCTTCACCCCTGCGGAGTATCCCGCCATAACCCCGGGGCCAAAGCCGTTGATGACCCCCTGGATGATGATGTTTCCCACAGAGATAAAGCTCTGCTGGAG
>CAYUHW010000253.1:0-2899 GCA_964444605.1 uncultured Christensenella sp.
GTGGTGCGCTGCGCATGCGGTGAGACCTTCGTTACCGGCTCTACCAAGGGTGAGCTCAAGGTCGAAATCTGCAGCAAGTGCCATCCGTTCTTCACTGGCAGACAGAAGCTGGTTGACAGCGGCGGACGGGTAGATCGCTTCAAGAAGCGCTACGGTATTTGAGTTCAAAAAGACGTTTTTGGCTCCTAATTCAACAAAGATGTGTTTCTCCCTGAGTACGCTCAGGGAGATTTTCTTTTATTAGTGAAAATAAGCATAAAAAGACCGCAAATCTTTCGCACACTGCGGCCGGCAAGCGGTCGGTTTTTCGGTATTCGGTTGCTGCGAATTATTCTTTGTTATTAAGCAAATACACCCCTATACAAGCAAGGCCTAAACCGAGCATGGTAAACCCGGATTTCACATCAAGTTCTCCAAGCAGAGATGTAACAATAACGGCCACCCCCATGGCGATTGGTACAGCCTTCAAGATAATGCTAATTATTTGCTCTGCTTTTTTATGCTCCGAAACAGGAATTGCCTTGGCGTTCATAAGTTCTTCCACGGACACTTCAAGTATCTCTGCAAGTTTAGGGATGGTAGCTGTATCCGGGAACGCAATATCTCGTTCCCATTTTGAAACGGCTTTATCCGTAATATTGAGTTTGTCAGCCAACTCCTTCTGGGTCATTCCTTTTTCTTTGCGGAGCGTACTGATGATTTTCCCTATAGATTTGTTTGCCATGTGATTATCTCCTTTTCAAATTTCGTTGTATTCAGTATAGCACATCATTCCAAAGGAGTAAACCGAAGGAAGGTAGAGTTTACTAAACCTAAGGTTTACTTTAGGCAGAACCTTGCTTTTCCAAACATTACAATAACCGCCCGAACATTTTTGCCCGGGTTTTATATACAGAGGCAATGGCATTGGCCGCCGTCTCCGGTTTTTAAACGGCCGCAAAGTATGAATTCCGTGTGAAATGCAGAAGAAGTGCCTGAGTAGGCTTGCATCCGTGGGGCGGGTTTTGTATAATGGAGACATGAAAAAGATTCTTTTTATCGGTACCGGCGGCACCGTGGCCTCCAGCGGCACGGCGGAAGGATTGGCTCCCTCCATTCAGGCAGAGGAGCTTCTTCGTGATTTGCAGGGCCCGGCCAAAGCCTGCGCTATAACGCCTCTGCAGGTGCTGAATCTGGACAGCACGGACATGACCCCTGCAGACTGGCTGCTCATTGCCCATACCATTGAACGGCAGTATGATGCGTACGATGGCTTCGTTATTGCCCACGGTACAGACACCATGGCCTATACGGCGGCGGCCCTGAGCTATCTTGTGCAGCGGTCCCCCAAGCCCATCGTTTTAACGGGGGCGCAAAAACCCATCCATTCCGACAATACGGATTCCCGCATCAACCTGCAGGATGCCTTTACCTATGCCTGCGCTCCGGGAAGCTGCGGGGTGGTCATCGTTTTCAACGGAGCGGTGATTCTGGGCACAAGAGCCAGAAAGGTGCGCTCCAAAAGCTTCTCCGCTTTTTCCAGCATCAATTTCCCGGAGCTTGCTTCCGTGCGGGAGGGGCGTGCGTTGCAGTTTATTGACCTTGGCTATAAGAATCCCCCCGTATTCTGCCATAAGCTGGAGGAGAAGGTCTCTTTGGTGAAATTGATTCCCGGAATGGAAGCAGACATGCTTGCGTATGCCTTGGAGCACAGCCAAGCTTTGGTAGTGGAGAGCTTCGGAGTAGGCGGCGTGCCCAGCCGTGGGTCACGGTTTTACGACGTGATTTCCTCCGGAGTAAAGAGGGGGAAGACGGTGGTCATGACCACCCAGGTACCCAATGAGGGCAGCGATTTGACTGTGTATCGGGTAGGTCACGAGCTGAAAAAGCATCTGCCCGTGCTGGAGGCCTACGATATGACCACGGAGACCGTTGTGGCCAAGCTCATGTGGATCTTGGGGCAGACCAAGAACTCGGAGCAGATTACGGAACTGTTTTATACGCCCATCAGTAAGGATATTTTATACACAGAAGAAATTAACAGCGGCCGGGAGGCCGGAAGGGAGTAACCATGAAAGAGAAGAGAACATTGGAGCAAACCGTACAGGCTTTCAAAGACAAACTGCGGCGCATGGATGCTTACGGCCATGCTTTGGGCATTTTGAGCTATGACAGCGAGACCGCCATGCCTCGAGGCGGAGCTGCCCATGTGGGACGCACGTTGGAAATTCTTAGCGAAGAAGTCTACAAGATGGAGGTCGACCCTGAGTACCGAGCCTTGATGGAAGAGATTCTTGTGCATAAAGAGGAAGTGGATTTCGTGACCCGCCGAGAGGCGGAGGAGGGCATGGAGTCTCTTTTACGCACGGAAAAGATTCCCATGGAGGAGTATGTCGCCTATCAGGTCGTGGCCAACGAGGCAGGAAATGTTTGGCGGCAGGCCAAGGAAACCAATGATTTTGCCCTCTTTGCGCCCTATCTTGAGAAGCTGGTGGAGTATAACCGCCGCTTTGCCGCTTACTGGGACAAGGAAAAGGCTCCCTACGATGTATTGCTGGATCAGTACGAAAAGGGCTTGACCATGGAGACTCTGGACGCTTTCTTTGGAGAACTTCGGGACAAGCTGGTGCCCCTGATCCGAGCCATCGCCCAAAAGGGTTCCGTGGCGGAGGAGCGGTTCCTTCATAGAACTTTCCCCGTGCATAAGCAGCGGGAACTGTCTGACTATCTCATGCAGGTTATGACCATTGACAGAAATCACTGCGCCATTGGGGAAACGGAGCATCCCTTTACCACCAACTTTACACGGGAAGACGTGCGCATTACCACCCACTATTACGAAAAAGAGTTCCTTTCCAGCATGTATTCCGTCATTCACGAGGGCGGCCATGCTTTGTATGAACTGCACACGGGAGAAAAC
>CAYUHW010000254.1:0-2884 GCA_964444605.1 uncultured Christensenella sp.
GCTCAGTAAGGAGGAACTTGCGTAATGGAACGAAAAGAATATGAAATGGGACAGGCCCAGCGCCGTCCCGTGCGCCGGGGCCCCGGAGGAAGAATGGGCGGCGGCGAAAAGGCCAAAGACTTTGTGGGCACTTGGAAAAAGCTCCTGCTTTACTGCAAGCGCTATGCCCTCGTGTTTGCCATTGCCATTGCATGCGCCATCGGCGGCACTATTTTGCAGCTTCTCGGGCCGGATAAGCTGTCGGAAATTGCAAGGCAGCTGGAAAAGGGACTTCTCAGCGGCACCATTGACATGGACGCCATCGCCAAAACGGCCGTAATCCTGCTTTGCTTCTATGGAGCCAGCTGGCTTTTATCTTTGACCCAGCAGTGGATTATGGCGACATTGACCCAGCGGATCTCCAAGTCCATGCGCAGGGAGATTTCCCAAAAAATCAACCGCCTGCCCATGTGGTACTATAATCGGAACTCCACCGGCGACGTTTTGTCCCGCGTGACCAACGATGTGGATACCATCAGCCAGTCCCTGAACCAGAGCATAGCCAACCTGATCTCCCAGTGCGTTTTGTTTGTGGGCAGTCTGGTTATGATGCTGAAGACCAACTGGATTATGACCATGACCGCTGTGGCCGCCACTGTGATTGGCTTTATCCTCATGATGCTCATCATGAGCCGCAGTCAGAAATACTTCACCCGTCAGCAGAGGTGCCTGGGCGCCATCAACGGGCACATTGAGGAGATTTTCTCCGGGCATACGGTCATGCGCGCCTACAACGGGGAAAAGCAGGCCGCCGAAACCTTTGACCGCCTCAACGGGGATTTGCGGGACAGCGCCTTCCGTGCCCACTGCCTTTCCGGGCTGATGATGCCTTTGATGACCTTCATCGGCAACTTTGCCTATGTGGCGGTGTGCATCGTGGGCGGCGCCATGGCCATGAACGGCAGCATTGAGTTCTCCATCATCGTGGCCTTTGTCATGTATGTGCGCTACTTCACCCAGCCTTTGAACCAGATTTCCCAGTCCATGCAGACCATGCAGTCTGCGGCCGCCGCCGGAGAGCGTGTGTTTGAGTTTTTGGAAGCGGAAGAGATGGAAGATGAAAGCGGCAAGACCGCCAAGCTGGACACGGCCAAGGGACAGGTGGAATTTGACCATGTCAGGTTCGGCTACGAGGACACGGACAAGATTGTCATTCACGATTTCTCCGCCGAAGCAAAGCCCGGCCAGAAGATTGCCATCGTAGGCCCCACCGGGGCAGGAAAGACCACCATGGTCAACCTCCTCATGCGCTTCCATGAGCTGCAGGGGGGCGAGATCCGCATTGACGGCATTCCCACCGCTTCTTTGACCAGAGAGACCGTTCACGACCAGTTCTGCATGGTGCTTCAGGACACCTGGCTCTTTGAAGGCACCATTCGGGAGAATCTGGTTTACAACACCAAGGGCGTTACGGAAGAAAAAATGCGCAAGGCCTGCAAGGCTGTGGGGCTGGACCACTTTATCCGCACCCTGCCTCACGGGTATGACACGGTGCTGAACGATCAGGTAAACCTCTCTCAGGGGCAGAAACAGCAGCTGACCATTGCCCGAGCCATGATTGCGGACAAGCCCATGCTGATTCTGGACGAAGCAACCTCCTCCGTGGATACCCGTACCGAGCTGCAGATTCAGGACGCCATGGATAAGCTGATGCACGGCCGAACTTCCTTTGTGATTGCTCACCGGCTGTCCACCATTAAGAACGCCGATTTGATTCTGGTCATGCACAACGGCGACATTGTGGAAAGCGGCACCCACGAAGACCTGCTGGCAAAGGGCGGCTTCTATGCCGATTTGTACAACAGCCAGTTCGAGCAGGCTTCCTAACCCCTCATCCCCAAAAAGTAATTGCCCCCAACGCAATCAAACAAACACGCCCGCATCCCCCGCCGGCGTGTTTTTTGTATCCTGAAAACCCCGCCTCAGCGGCGGGGTTCAAAAGGGCTTAAGCGGTGAGGCGACTAAAAAACCCCTGATATGTTATAGCAAAAAACATGACCTGGCAGTCAGCAACATATCAGGGGGAAAAATAATGAATGAAACATTACTAGCAGTTTAGCACACACAAGGCGGAGATGCAAGCAGTATCTCATTTTCACCTCGAAGAACAGTAAGCAAAGCGCAAATCACATTGAAAAAGAAATACAGATTCGTAAATTTTTGCGCCGCTACTAAGCAAAATTCATGCGCATCGGAACTTGGGGTGTAGTGGATTCGCATCCGCACTGTTGCTTTATATTTGAGCAATATCAGGATAGAGGGGGGCATAAGGGCCTTTGCATCGCTTATGCCCCGCAGGGCAAGCTCTTTTCGGTGCTGCGCAAGGTCGGTTTCATCTTTGGGGATGTATGAATAGTTCATCGTGCTGCCCCATTTTGCAATGTTCACGTTGTATACGAGGGAAGGGTCTGTCTCCAGTCCCATGATTACACGGCCTTCTGCGGCCAGGATTGCGGCATCCCTTGACGAGGAAAGCCATATGAGGCACTCAGCATCATCAGGGCGGATGGATTTCAGCGGGTGATTTTCAAAAAGCCAATCATAGGTTCGAAGCATTATGTCGGCGATGTCCTGCTGCTTTATGTGTACGTAGCTGCGCCGTGCCGCGAATCTTCCGCATTCTATAAGCGTGTTATAAACACTTTCGTGCTGCTTTGTCCAAAAACGCATGGAGCTTGCTCTTTTGAATGATACTTCATTTTAGCACAGGGGTGGGGAATCATTCTATTATGTGCAATGAGTTTTAGGGACCGTTCCTCAAAAAAACAGGCCGCAAGCCCCTAAAGGATACTAAAAAGGCCGCCGGAGGGCAGGGAATACCATCCGGCGGCGGGCGCTGTATAAG
>CAYUHW010000255.1:0-2877 GCA_964444605.1 uncultured Christensenella sp.
ACGCCGCCGGGGCAAAGCGCATGGAGGAGCTGGGCTTTTTTCAGGCGGTGCTGGCCAGAGAACTGTCCCTCAAAGAGATTGCCTGTATCCGCTCCCAGACAAAGATCCATTTGGAAACCTTCGTCCACGGCGCCCACTGCATGAGCGTATCGGGCATGTGCTATATGAGCGCCGCTTTGGGAGAGCGCAGCGGCAATCGGGGCTTGTGCGCCCAGCCCTGCAGACTGAACTTTGCGTGCAGGGGGCGGGAGTATGCTCTGTCATTGAAAGATTTATCCTTTGTGGAGCACATTCAGGCTTTGGAGAAGGCGGGGGTCACCACGCTGAAGATTGAGGGGCGCATGAAACGTCCTGAGTACGTGGCCGCCGCCGTCACCGCCGTGCGGGCCGCCCGAGCGGGGGAGAAGCCGGACTTGGAGGGGCTGAAGAAGGTCTTTTCCCGCAGCGGCTTTACGGACGGGTATTTGATGGGCAAAAGGAATCTGTCCATGTTCGGCGTGCGCACGGCGGAGGATGCCCAAAAGAGCAAGGACGTGCTTGGGCAGATGGCGGGGCTGTACAGAAGGGAGTTCCCCAAGGTGCCTGTGAACATGACTTTGGTGCAGAAGGACGGGGTGCTGACCTTGACGGCGGAGGACGGAACCTGCAGGGCGGAAGTTTCTGCCCCCATAGAAGGGCAGGACTGGGGGGTGCTGTCGGAGGAGACGGCCCTTCGGAATATGAGCAAGACGGGAGGCACTCCCTTTTATGCGGACAAAAGCAAGGCGGTGCTTAAAGAGGGACTGCGCTTCCCGGGAAGCGGCGTCAGCGCCCTTCGTCGGGAGGCTCTGGAGACTCTGCTGAAACAGCGGAGCCAAGGCATCCCCTACACCCTGTATCCCTGCAAAGCGGAGGCGGCAGTGCCCCATAGGGCGGAGAAGACCCGTCTGCGCCTGCGCTTTGAGGAGGAAAAGCAGGTGTTTTTCCCCGAGGGCTGTCAGGTGCAAATGCCCATAGAACTGCTGGAAAAGCATCCGGAATGGCTGGAAAAAGCGGAGGTGCTGGGAGAACTGCCGGCGCTGGTGTGGCCTTTGGAGGAGGAAAAGCTGAAGGAGCGTCTCCTTGCCCTAAAGCAGAAGGGGCTTACCGCCGTAGCGGCGGGGAACATGGGCACGGCGGCTCTGGGGCTTATGCTGGGCTTTAAAGTGGAGGGAGAGGGCACCCTCAACATTACCAACAGCCACGCCCTCGGCTATTACGAGGCTATGGGCTTAAGGGGCGTGACCGTATCTATGGAACTGCCCTTAAAGCAGGGCGAAAAGCTGGGGGGCTCCGTGCCTCGGGGGATTTACGGCTATGGACGGCTGCCCCTTATGTATTTTCGGTGCTGTCCCGCTCAGGGAGAAAAGGGCTGCGGCAACTGCACGGGGCGGCCTGTGGTCACGGACAGAATGCAGAAGACCTTCCCCCTCGTCTGCCACGGCCGCAGGTTTACCACCCTGCACAACAGCGTGCCTTTGTATCTTGGGCACAAAGCCCGCCTGATTTTTGACTTTGAGACTTTGTACTTCACGGTGGAAAGCCCCCAAGAGTGCAAAGAGATTCTGGAGGCCTACAAACAGGGACAGCCCCCGGCCTTTGATCACACCACGGGGCTTGCCTTCAGAGTATTGAAATAATCCTTTTTCCGGCTCCTCCTGCCCTTAGGCGCAGGGGGAGTTTTTCTATGCCCTTTCGCTGTTTTTTGACGGCATGGACAAAGGCGGGAAAACATACAGTAGAGCAGAAAGACTAAGGGAAAGGAGGCGGGAACGTGGAGGAACCCTCTTGGACAAGGGTGCTTTTGCCCCTGCTTCCTCAGCAGGCGGCGGAGGCCTTAAAAAAGTGTCCCCCAGAGCAGGTACAGGAGGTGCGCTTGCGTCTGCATCAGCCCATGGAGGTGGTAACAGGGGGAGAAAGCCGTCTGTTTTACGCCCCCAACGGCCGGGGCATGCTTCTTGAAAGGGAGGTGCAGCCTCTGCTGTCCGCCTTTTGCGGCAGGGCGGTGTATGCATGGGAGAAGGAACTGAAGGCAGGCTTTGTTACATTGCCTCAAGGGTGCCGGGTGGGAGTTTCCGGGCGCATAGGGGGCAGGGACGGTCTGCTGTCTCCCGTAACGGGCTTTTGCATCCGCATAGGCCGCAGTGTAAAGGGGTGCGCCCTGCCTATCCTGCCCAGGCTCCTAAAGGACGGGCAGCTATTGTCCACCCTGCTGTTTTCGCCTCCGGGGGGAGGAAAGACCACGTTGCTTCGGGACATCATCCGCCTTATCTCCCGAGGGGAAGGGGGCGCCGTGGGACAGCGGGTGTCCCTGGTGGACGAGCGGTATGAGGTCAGCGGGGCCCCTGTGGGGGAGGAAGGGTATGATTTGGGCCCCAGGACGGACGTGCTGGGCGGAGCGCCTAAGGGAGAGGGGTTGTTGCGCATGCTCAGCACCATGGGGCCTCAGGTGCTGGCGGCGGACGAGCTGAACTTTTTGGAGGACACGGAGGGGGTGCTGGAGGCACGCAGGCGGGGGGTGCGGGTACTGTGCAGTGCCCATGGGGAGAGCCTGCAGGGGCTTACAAAGCGCAGAGGCATGGATACTTTGTGGACGGAGCGGGTCTTTGCACGCTTTGTGCTGGTAGAGAAGGCGGGGCAAAGTCTGCAGGTCTTTGACGGAACGGGAAAGGAGATTGGCGGATGAAAAACGTTTTGCTGGCGGGGATTTTTTTACTGCCCGTGCTGGGGGGTGTGCATATGGAGGGGGAACTGCGGCGGCGGTGGAGCCTGCTGGAAAGCTTGCGGCGGCAGACGGCGGGGACAATTTTGCGCTTGGAAAACAGCCGCAGACCCTTACAGCGGGAGACGGAGGCGCTC
>CAYUHW010000256.1:0-2860 GCA_964444605.1 uncultured Christensenella sp.
ATCTTGATAAGGTTGCCCTTTTCCTTATCCGTGGTGGCAATCAGGTGCCGGGAGATATCCTGCCCCACCTGCTTTTTCAGCAGGTCAGCGGCAATCAGCAGCTGGGACATGGTCTCGGAAGTGGAGCCTGACTTGGTAATTACGTTAAACACGGTCTTCTTCAAGTCAATGACGTCCAGCAGAGCCTGCATGGTCTCCGGATCTACATTGTCCAGCACGTAGAGCTTGGGGCCACCCCGCTTTTCCCGAGGCAGTTCATTATAGCGCAGATGCCGCAGAGCCTGATGAACAGCGATGGGACCCAGCGCACTGCCGCCAATGCCCAGCACCACAAAGTACTCCGCTTCCTCCCGCACCCAGGCGGCGGTCTTTTCAATCTTTTCCACTACCTCCGCCTGATTGTGGGGCAGTTCCCGCCACTTCATCTGTCCCCTCTTTGCGTTCATGGAAGCAAAGCAGGCGTCCAGAGGCAGGCTTTCCAGCTCCTCCAAAGTATAGCCGTGCTCGCCCAAGCGGTGGCTCATCATGTTGTTATAATCGATGCGCAGTTCCATGCTCTTTTTCCAAGCAGCATTTTCATACCGTTCCATTATTTTTCCCTCCTAAATATTGCAAAATGTGGTTATGCCAAAAGTTTTTTCAGGTTTTTAAAACACCCTTCCAACTCCGAAAAGCCGTTGTACATATCGCTGTACACCTCGATAAAGGCGGCGCAGGGGCTTCCCTTCTTCTCCAGCACCTCTTTCATGCGGACGAAGTCAAACTCGCCCTCCCCCGGCATCTTCAGCTTCAAGCCGTCTTCTCCGTGAACGTAGTCGCACAGATGCACCGTCTCAATGTCCTCCCCCACTGCCTCTATAAAGGCGAAGGGATCCTGACCGCAGCGCACGGCCTGCTTGATATCCAGCACAAACTTCAGCTTCCCCGCCCCCAGCTTTTCTCTGAGCGCCAGTCCCATCTCGGGAGTCTTGTAGAAGCACCAGCTTACGTTTTCCAAGCACAGCCGAATGCCCCGCTCCGCCGCCGCATCCGTAAGCTCGTCCAAAGTATCCGCCAGCTTCTGCAGACGATGGTTGCGGGTGGTGCCGGGATCGCCCATAAGCTGCAGGGCTCCGTGCATGGTGTAGTGGGAGGCGCCCAGCCTTTGCCCCGCCTCCAGCACCTTTTTGTACAGAGCCATGGCATCGGCCTTTTGCCCTTTGTGGGAGGAAAAAAGCTGAGCCTCAAACTGAACGCTCATGGGGTGGACGGAATAGACGGAAAGGCCGTTCTCATCCGCCTGCTCTTTTATGGCCGAGATATAGGCAGGCTCGTACTCTAAGAAGGTGTTGAGGAAGAGTTCCGCCGTGTCCACCCCCATGCTCCGAAACAAAGCGGGCGCCTGCACGGTCTCCGCTTTATTGAACAGGCTGGCGGTGGAAATGCCCAGCTTCATAGGGAATCCTCCTTTCAAGCAAAGAGCGCACCAAGGAAAGGTGCGCCCGAAAGCTCATGCTTTGATGCTGTCGAAACCGACCTTGTGGTAGACCTTGCGCAGGGTGCGCCCGGCCAAGTTGGCGGCCTTTTCCGCACCGGATTTCAGCACGCCGTTTAAATAGGCCTTATCGCTTAAAATTCGTTTGTACTCCTCCTGAATGGGGGCAAGCAAGGCTACGACGGCTTCGGCCGTATCGTTCTTCAAGGTGCCGTAGTTGGCGCCTTCAAAATGCCGCAATGTTTCCTCCATGTCCATACCGGAGCAAACGGAGAAAATGGACAGCAGGTTGCTGACTCCGGGACGGTTGGCCGGATCAAAGGCAATCTTGCTTTCGCAGTCCGTCACCGCTCGGCGGAGCTTGCGGCGGATGGCGTCCGGATCGTCCAGCATGAGAATGAAGCCGTTGGGGTTGGTATCGGACTTGCTCATCTTCTTTTCAGGCTCCTGCAGGCTCATGATTCTGGCGCCTACCTTGGGGATATAGGGTTCAGGCACCCGGAAGGTCTGGCCGTACAGGTTGTTGAAGCGGATGGCGATGTCTCTTGCCAGTTCCACGTGCTGCTTTTGATCGGCGCCCACGGGCACCAAATCCGTTTGATAGAGAAGGATGTCTCCCGCCATAAGCACGGGGTAGGTAAACAAGCCGCCGTTAATATTGTCCGCATGGCGGGCGGCCTTGTCCTTATACTGAGTCATGCGACCCAGCTCGCCCATGTAGGTGTGACAGCACAGCACCCAGTTGAGCATGGCATGCTCAGGCACGTGGCTTTGGATGAAAATGGGAGATTTCTCCGGATCCAGTCCGCAGGCCAGCAGCAGTGCCAGCATCTCCACGCTTCTTTTGCGAAGCTGGGAGGCTTCCTGCCGCACGGTGATGGCGTGCATGTCCGCCACGCAGTAGCAGGCGTCATACTCCTCCTGCATAGCCACCCAGTTTCTCAAGGCGCCCAGATAGTTGCCCAAAGTGGGACAGCCCGTAGGCTGAATAGCGGAAAAAATCTTTTTCTTTGCTTCGATCTTCTGTTCCATGGGAACAAACCTCACTTATGTAAAATAGCGGCGAGCAAGCGGTAAGCCGAGTTCTGTCGTGCAGTTGCCTGCCGGACGATTATCTATCTCTGCCGATTCGTTGCCGAACCGTTCATGCGATTTCCAAGAGCGCAGCGGGCCGCTGTTAAATGCTCTCATTCCAATCTTGCACCGGGTGGGGTTTACAGGGCCTGTCCGTCACCGGACAGCCGGTGAGCTCTTACCTCGCCTTTCCATCCTTGCTCCCAAAAGGGGGCGGTTTATTTCTGTTGCACTTTCCCTGATGTCGCCATCGCCGGGCGTTACCCGGCACCCTGCCCTGCGGTGCTCGGACTTTCCTCAGCCTCCTTGAGG
>CAYUHW010000257.1:0-2820 GCA_964444605.1 uncultured Christensenella sp.
GCAGAGAAGGGCTGCGCCCTTCCCTTGCCCCCGCCCCCTTTTGCATACAAAAAGCACCGGACAAAATGCTCCGCACAAAGCAGTTGCCTTACCTTCCGGCATCCCTCCTACGCTGGGCTTGCCCTCCGGTAAAAGTCTCTGTGCAGTATCTTATCCGGTGCTGTAAATAGGCTTGCAACACCTCTGATGCATATTAAATATCAGCGGAAAACAGGGAAATATCCCCTACATTTTTTCAAGAAGCACAATGCCCTCCGGCTCACGGAAGGTCAAGGCCGAAGCACGGGTAACGGGGGTGCCCTCCATGGCCAAGAGGAAAGAAGAGGCGTCGGAAATGTCCAGGGGGCAGCCCAAAAGGGCGTAATGCATGGGCACAATGTACCGGGGCTTCAGTGCCTTTGCCATGGTGGCGGCCTGTTCTCCGTTTACGGTGTAGGTGCCGCCTACGGGGAGCAAAAGGGCATCAAGCCCCTGCAGCCCCTCAGAAAGAGCAGGGGTCAGCTCGTGGCCAATGTCCCCCATATGGGCGATTTTCAGCCCGTCGGCTTCAAAAATGTATACGGCATTCCTGCCCCGCTTTTGCCCCTGCACCCCGTCATGGAAGGAAGGCAGAGCGGTGAGAAGGATGTCCCCGCAGGGTATTTTCCTGCCGGCAGAGAGCGTTTCGTCCCTGGACAGAAGGACGGGAGTGCCGGGGAGATCCTCCGTGTGGTTGTGATCGTAATGCTCATGGGACAAAGCGGCAAAGTCACAGACGGGCACCAAGTGGGGATAGATGCTCTGGGGATAGGGATCGGTGAGCAGGCGGGTGCCTGAAGCGGTCTCCAGCAGGAAGCTGGCGTGTCCCAGCCAGGTAAGTTTCATAGGGGTCTCTCCTTTCGCAGACGGGGATGCTTTTCTTTATTTATATAGCAGTTTTGAAAGGAAGTCAACCCCGTGGCCTAAGGCGGGAAATTCCGCCTAAGGCAGTGAAATCTGCGCTCTGCGCAGGTGAAATATGCCTGCGGACAGGTTAAGGGGCGCCATGCGGTGTAAGAAGGATGCACTATGCTCGGCTTTTGGCAGGGTGAGCGGTATAAAAGAGGCTTGCGTTTGCTTTCGCCGCCCTCAGGCGATTTCACTGCCGCAGGCAACGGGGTTACTTTACATCCGGCACAATGCGGCGAAGAGCGGCCTGCAGACTGCCGCTGCGCACCAGACGGTTCATGGCGGCGATGTCCTCCCGCAATTCGTGATCCTCCTCCACAAAGGGCACCTGCTCCCGCACCAGACGGAAGATTTCCCTGTGGATGGGGGACACGTCCTCCTGTTCCCCCCGCAGTTCAATGCCCTGAACGGCGGCCATAAGTTCAAAGGCCAGCACGGAGTACAGGTTGTTCACAATCACCTTCAGCTTTCTGGCGGCGGTGGTGCCCATGCTCACATGATCCTCCTGGTTGGCAGAGCTGGGAATGGAGTCCACGCTGGCAGGATGGCCGTGAATCTTGTTTTCAGACACCAGCGAGGCGGCGGAATACTGGCAGATCATATAACCGGAGTTGACCCCGCCGTGGGGGGTCAAGAAGGCGGGCAGTCCGTTGGAGAGGGCAGGGTTTACCATGCGCTCCAGCCGCCGCTCGCTGATGTTGGCCAGTTCGCTGGCGGCAATGCCCAAAAAGTCAAAGACCAGCGCCATGGGCTCCCCGTGGAAGTTCCCCCCGGAGATCACGCTTTCGTCCTCGGGGAAGAGGATGGGGTTGTCGGTAACGGAGTTCAGCTCCGTTTCAATGACCCCTTGGGCGTAGCGGATGGTGTCCCGCACGGCTCCGTGTACCTGGGGAATGCACCGCAGGGCGTAGGCGTCCTGCACCCGAAGCTCCCGGCTCCGCTCCATAACCTCGCTGTCTTGGAGGAGCAGGCGCAAATTGGCGGCGGTCTGCATTTGCCCGGCGTGGGGGCGCACCATGTGGATGCGGGGGTCAAAGGCGGAGGTCAGGCCGTGGAGGGCTTCCACGGTCATGGAGGCGGTCAAATCCGCCAGCAAAAGCCCTTCCATAAAGTCGTGCCACGCCAAAGCGCCCACGGCGGTCATGCACTGGGTGCCGTTGATGAGGGCCAGCCCCTCCTTGGCCAGCAGATGCCAGGTGGGCAGCCCCGCCCGCTCCATGGCTTCCTTTCCGGGCAGACGCTCCCCCTTGTAGAAGGCCTCTCCCCGCCCCAGCATGACCAGAGCCATGTGGGACAAAGGCGCCAAATCTCCGCTTGCCCCCAGGGAACCCTGCTGGGGCACCACGGGGGTAACGCCGGCGTTGAGCATGTCCAGCAGGCACTCAATGAGCTCCTGACGGATGCCGGAGAAGCCCTTGCACAATGCATTGGCTCTAAGGAGCATCATGGCCCGCACCGCATCCTCGCTGAGGGGCTCCCCCACGGCTACGCAGTGGCTGAGGATCAGATTCTCCTGAAGCTGGGCGGACTGCTCCGGGCCGATGGAAATCTTGGAAAATTCGCCGAACCCCGTGGAGATGCCGTAAACCCGGCGGTCCTCCGCCAGAATCTTCTCCACCAGGGCACGGGAGCGCTGAATCTTTTGATGACAGGTGGGGGACAGGCACACACGGGCCCCTTCACGAGCCACGGAGACAACCTGGGCAATGGTCAAATGCTCCCCGTCCAGCCAGACGTTTGGATGGCTTTCGGGCGAATTTCCATGAAAAGATTCCAAGGGGATACCTCCTGAAAAAAGATTGTATGGTCGATACCCTTATAGTACCATCGCCGGAGCAGGAAGTCAAACGTTGTGGGATAATATACATTTTTACGGGAGGCTCCCGGTGCTTT
>CAYUHW010000258.1:0-2819 GCA_964444605.1 uncultured Christensenella sp.
CCGTCCGGCAGAATCACTTCTCCCTTATGCAGGGTGCCGATGGTGACCATGACGCTGTTGGTGCCATAGTTGTTGAGATGGTGGTATACGGAAGGACACTGGATGCTTCCCAAGTTGCTGGCCAGTACGGTGGAAAAGTTGGGATCCCCGTCGGAAAGTGCCTTGGGTACCCAGCCCCAGAAGTCCAGCCAGCGAATGACCCGAATGGCGAACATCAGCGGCAAGCGGGGGATTTTAGCAAAGGCGTCCAGGGCCGCATCCACGCCCCCCGTAGAATGCTCGCTCTTGCGGGTGCGGTTCACATCCCCTACAATGCGCTTGGACCAAGTATCGATGTTCTCCTCTTCGTTAGGAACCAAGCAAAGCAGTGCCTCCTCTGCCCCATCCGTAAAGCGGCGCTTACAGACAAAGGACAGGCTGATTTCGTTGCGCTCATACATCCTATGGCCGGCGATGAAGTAATTCATACGGGGACGCTCCCGCACCATGCGGGCGATGGAAAGCAAAAAGCAATGGAAAATAGTCGTTTTATACTCGGGATGCTGGGCATTTTTCTTCTCAATGTACTTAAGAAGCTCCGTAGCATCCAATGTATCCCTCAAGCAAACCTCGCAGTCTGTGCGGTTGGGCATCAGATGTGCCATAACCGTTTGCAAGCCGGGTACTTCCCGCACCCAGCGCCCGTCCCGCCGATCCCCAAAGCGTCTCTTTTTTTCGTTCATATCCCTTTCCTCACACTTAAAATAATCAATTGTTTCTGGAGCATTTCTCCGCATCAATGGCCAGCACGAACATAAGCACCATCAGCCCGTCCAAAGGATTTGCAATGTCCAGAACATAGGTATCCGTCCAGTTAAAAAACTCCTTTTTAACCGTTGCAATCAAATTTTCATTGCCGTCACGGATTGTGTAATCCCACTCCAGCATACTGCCTTGGGCATTCCAGTCCTTACCTTCAATACGGTAGTGTGGAAAAACAAAAGAAAACTCCTTGGAAATATGCCCGATATGCCGTCCTTCCGCATAGATTTCAAACTGGGGCAGCCAAGTCAGCATCCGTTCTTTGAGGGTGCCTACCTCATATCCTCGAGCGTCATATACCTTCAGGCAATGCCCCCAACTGAGCTGTCCTTTGACGGTATACACCTTCTGCCATCGCTCGTTGTAAATATCATAGCTATCGAACCAGGAGAACATACGCTGTTTAAACAGCAGACGCATAACGGCTCCTTTCCGGAATCTTCCTCGTCTTTTCTTATAATAGAATACCATGCACAGCGGAAAAGAGCAACAAAAAATACGAACGTTGTCGTTTTTTCATGCTTGCTCTTGCACTTTTTCAAGTTTATCTTTCCGATGTTCGTAGATGCGTGCAAGGAAAAGCGGCTTTCCCGGCAGGAAAGAAAAAAGTATTTCAGCTTTCCAATCGGTTGCTGTTCTTTTTCCTGTCGGGATGGTATGCTACCGGTATCAGATCTGAGAATACCTGCTGCAAGGAGAGATTGCATATGAACTTAGCCGAAAACATCAGAACCCTCCGCCGAAATCCGGGCATGACCCAGGAGCAGTTGGCCGAAGCCATGGGTGTAACCGTAGGTGCCGTCAGCAAATGGGAAACAGGTGCCTCCATACCGGATGTAACATTGCTTATGGCCATGGCGGAACTTTTCCAGACTTCCTTGGATGCACTGCTGGGCTTTGTTTTAAAAAGCGGCAGCCGAGAGGAATGGGTGCAGACCATTGGGGACTGCATCGGAACCCGTGCCTACGGTGAAGGGCGGGTCAAAGCCGAAAAGGCTCTGCTGGCTTTTCCCAATCATTTTGACATAGTGTATAAGTTCGCAAAGTTTAATGAAATACTGGGGTTGGAGAGGCAGGAAGACGAAGCCGTTCGCCGTGCCATCGCACTTTATGGGCGAGCCGCAGGACTTCCGAATCAAAATCAGGACCGGCAAATCAGTGCCCGCATCATACAGGCCTCTATCTATCATTGCTATTCCTATCTCAATGAGTATGACCGCCCCTTGGACATTCTCCGCAAGGCCAACGAGGGCGGGGTTTACGATGATTTAATCGGCACCGCCCTTATGAATATGGAACGGTATGAGGAGGCCATGCAGGTGCTGTCGGAGAGCTTTTTGGATTGCACCACCAAAATATTCCGAATTGTTACCGGCATGGTCAATTGTCTGGGCAACGGCACTGCCTCCAACCATAAAGCGGCTCTTGAACCGGAAGATTGGCTGGTCTCCTTTGAAGAAAGCCTGTACACGGAGGATCCCTGCTATTTAAACAAAAGCTTCACCGCCCTGCTCACCTGCTGCGCCTCCATTGCGGCGGAGGCAGAAGAAGAGGAAGCGTGCTTGCATTATCTCAAACGAGCCAAAGAAGCGGCGGAACGCTTTGACGCCGCACCGTGCTACGAAATGTCGAAGATGCGGTTCTACTGAGGCCGCTCCTCCACAGCGCACGATGACTTTGGCGACACAGCCCTGGAAGGTATTTTGCGCCTTATTGACCGGCAGGATGCAAAAGCACAAGCTACGCTCAAAAAGCTATGGGAACGTTTAGCCCAATGAGCAGCACACTATAATCTATGAAAACAGCCCTTTCTTCCCCCCTTCTCCTCTTGAAGAAAGGGCTGTCCGTTTTATTCCATAAGAGCATTCAAGGGCAAAAAACGCTTCGTGTTCAAGAGGCCGGAAATTTTTGGCATGAAAAAAAGCATCCCTTACGGGATGCTCTGGTCTGGGTGAGAAGATTTGAACTTCCGGCCTCTTGAACCCCATTCAAGCACGCTACCAAACTGCGCCACACCC
>CAYUHW010000259.1:0-2818 GCA_964444605.1 uncultured Christensenella sp.
TTCTTACTCCCTTCGGGGTCGGGGGGAATTGCTTTGCAATTCCCCCTTGATGTTCAAGGGGCGCCATGCGGTAGAAAGGAGCTTGCGGTGTATTTAGCTTTTGGAGATGAAAAGGCTTGTTTTAATATTGCCTCCTCCGCTGAGGGGGATTTTTTGCGGATATTAACCGCAAAAGTTTCTTTTTCGACGGAGTTTTGCGGATAGATCACAGCCTGTCCCAGAGTTCTGCGCCTTTGGTATAGAGATAGCGGCGGAGGAAGAAGCACCCCAGGGCAGGGAGCAGGGCGGGCAGAAGGACGCTGAAAAAGGCGGGGAGGCAGCGGCTCAAGAGCAGGGAGAGCCCCGTCAGCAGGGCGGCGGAGATCCAGCCCCCAAAGAGGGTGACAAGCTCCCCAATGTTTTGCTTTATGGGCACAACCTCGCTGACCCACGTCAGGTTGGGGCGGCTAAGGTCTATAAGCAGTCCTATGAGCCCCCACATATACAAAAACCCAAAGACCAGCCCCAGGGCAGGGAGCAGGCACAAAAGGGGCAGCCTCAATACCCACCACAGGCACAGGAGGCAGGGGAGGACGGGAATGCCCGTGAGAAGCAGGTGCAGGCGTATCTTGGCCTTGAGCACCTCCTTCCCCGACAGGGGGGACGCCCGCAGAATCCAAAGCTGCCGCCCCTCCAGGGAGACGGAGGCGGGGGTAATCAGGTTCATGGTGGTCATCAGGCACAGACTGCCCGCCCCCAGCCCGGGCAGGGCGAGGGTCAGCCAGGGGGTATAGGCCGTGAGCATCTCTACGGCGTTTAACAAATCCTCTCCCTTCCACAAAAGCACCACGGCGGCCATGGGCATGAGGAACAGCCCCAGTCCCCCGTTGAGCATATACACGGGGCTGGCGAAAAACCGCTTCCATTCCCGCATAAGCAGGGCGGTTTGGGGAGAGCGCCCCTTTTGCGCCGACCTTTTGACGGCCTTTTTCCCTTCCCCGCGGTTGGCCGTAGCCAAGGTGAGGAAGCTCTTGGACATAATCCGCAGGGTCAAAGCAAAGAGCCCCAGACTCAAAAGGGCAAAGAGGAGCAGAGCCCCCCAATCCCCGGCGGCGGCCTGTCCAAAGAGGTAGAGAAGGTGCATTTTGCGGAAGGCCGCCCCCACCTGTACGGCGTTTTGCGCCAGATATTGGAGGGCGGAGCTAAGACGGAAGTAGCAGAAATAGTAAACCCCCAGCAGAAGCAGGGACACCAGCACGGTAATAAGGCTCTTGTTCCGCAGCCGCCCCGCCGCCTGCGCCACCACATACCCAAGGGCGCAGGTCAAAGACAGCACCGCCATGGACAGGAAAAACAGGGTCAGCAGGGAGGCTGCCATGCTTCCCAAGGAGGCCTTGGCCGCAAGGGCATACACCACCGCCGCCGGCAGGTACACCATGGCCGTATACAAAAGGCTCATGACATAAACCCCCGCCATGCGCACCAGCAGCAGGCGGGCAGGGGGAATGGGCATGGAGAGCAGGAGGTCATTGTCCTTGGCCTGATAGAGACCGGCATAGGTATTGAACACGCTGCCGATGACCCCCATGGCTAGGGCCATGAGCCCCATGAAGGCAAAGAACAGCCAATCCAGCCCCACGGGCACCATGGCCTCGGCCAGAAGCATTCCCATGAACCCAAAGGCGGCGGAGGCCACCAACAGCAAGGAGACGAAGAGAAGGACGACCCCCGCAGTCTTCCCCTTACTGCGGCGGGCGCCGGTCTTTTTATCCACAAACCAGGAGGCAAACAGCTCCCGAAACTGCTTTTTCAACAGGGCCCGCATCATGCTTCCAACTCCAAAAACACGCTTTCCAGGGAGGCATCCCCCCGCACCCGGTCCATGGAGCCGGAGCGGATGAGCTTCCCATCCTGAATGATGGCCACCTTGTGGCAGAGCTTTTCCGCCACCTCCAACACATGGGTGGAGAAGAAGATGGCGCCCCCCTCCCGGCACAGCTCCTTCATAAGCTCCTTGAGCACGTGGGCGGCTTTGGGATCCAGCCCCACAAAGGGCTCGTCCATGAGCATGAGCCGGGGTTGGTGCAAAAGGGCGGAGATGACGGCCAGCTTCTGCTTCATGCCGTGGGAATAGGTGCCGATGGCCTGCTCCAGATTCCCCGTCAGGGAGAAGGCTTCGCTGTAGGTGTTAATGCGCTTTTGCCGCTCACTTGCGCCTACGCCGTAGATGTCCCCCACAAAATTCAAATACTCCGTCCCCGTCATAAAGGCGTAAAGCTGGGGGTCATCGGGGATATAGGCCATGCGTTTTTTGCAGGCAAGGGGGTCTTTCTTTAAATCCAGCCCGTCAATCACAACGCTGCCGGACTCAATGGGCAGCAGCCCTGCCACGGTTTTGATGGTGGTGGTTTTTCCTGCGCCGTTGTGGCCGATGAAGCCGTATATCTCTCCCGGGGCAATGTGCAGGGACAGATTGTCCACGGCCTTCTTCTCCCCGTAGGTCTTGGTTAGGTTGGTAATGGTCAGCATAGTCTCACTTCCTTCGTGATATCATTTTGATATCCGAATTGTACCACGGAAGAGAGGGGCTGTCAAGTGCCTTAGGCAAAATCGCCCTGCGGGCGGTGAAATCTGCGCTTTGCGCAGGTGAAATATGGCTTTGCCATGTGAAATATTGCGATGCCATGTGAAATCTGTTCTTTGAACAGGTTTAAGTGGGGACGGCTTGCCGTCCCTTTTTTCTGCTTATCCCCTCAGTCATCTTCGATGACAGCTCCCCTTACACAATAAGGGGAGCCTTGCGTTAATAAGCCACTTACACGGTTAAAAGCAAAAGCGA
>CAYUHW010000260.1:0-2784 GCA_964444605.1 uncultured Christensenella sp.
GGGGCGGCGGAACGGCGGAGCCGTTCTCTTTGGGGCAAAGCCCCAAAGGGCTGCCGCAGGCAGCCCGCCGCCCCCCAAAAGCCTCTTTTACAAAAAAAGATCGGCTTCCCGACCTTTTCTCGAATATTAGTATACCACATTTCTCACAAAAAATCAAGGCTTGAAGTGAAACAACAGAACCTGTATTCTATTGCTACCACATAAAAGGAGAATGCCATGGAGAATTTGCTGGGCAAGTGGCTGGGGGCAGAGATGCTGTCCCTGGAGGAGGAAGCGGGGGCGCTTTTATCATTGGAAGAAAAGACAAAAACCAAAGGGGTATACCTGACGGCGGCGGAGGCGCGGGAGGTGGCTCAAAGCCATCGGGAGTCTTTAAAAAAGGCCAGACGTCTGGAATTTGACCAAGGCCCCGTGGAGAAGCTGGCCCTTGCCTTCTGCGGCTCTCAGCACATCAGCCGGGAGGACTGGGCCGAGGCTTTGGAAATTTTGACGGATCTGTTTTATCAGTGCAAAAATGAGACCTGGGACAGAATGGGGGACGACGATTTGGTAGCCCTTCTGCAGGAGGCCTTTGAAAGCTGCGACGGCTCCTTTGATTTGCTGGAAAGCGAGGTCCTTCCCCAGCTTGGACGGTTTGTAAGAGCGGGCGGGGATCCCTGTGCCTTTGTTCTGCCGGAAAGGATGGACAGATGGGAGCGCTGAGCAAGGGACGGCGGCTGTACGCCCTGGACACCCGCCGCTATGTGCCTGTGTTCATGGAGGAAAAGTGTCGGGAGGGGACGCTGACGCTCAATGAATACAGGCGTATACAGAAGGAACTGATTGCCCTTGTGCGGCGGCAGGGGGCTTTGTGGTGCGGAGGCGAAAGCGGCTCTTTGCCCGTGGAGATGGGAGAAAGGCTGCTAAGTTCCATCCTCTATGTCATCGGACTGGAGCTAAAGTATTACGATGAGGAAACGGGGCTGACCCTGCTGAAAAAGGAGAGCGCCGAGGAGATTTTTGACCGTGGCATGGTGCGCATCAGGCGGCGCACCCGCATTTGCCGTCACCGCTGGCAGTATCTAAAGAGCCGCCTCTTTGAGACCCCCAATGTCTTTTACAACGGCACCCTCAAGGGCGGGCTTCGGGGCTTTTTCAAGCTGTATGCCCCCACCATAGATGCGCTGGATCTGCATATTACGGCGGATTATACCCCCTGTCTCGGACGGCCGGAGGAGGGCGGCATTGAGTTTATGGAAAGCTACCTGACCCGCTTGGAGGCAGAGAACGCCTTTTGCCTGCACTTTTCGGCGGAGCGGGCAGACAGACTCCTAAGACGCAGGGTGCCTGACTACGAGGAGGGGATGGTGAACCTTTTTGAGCAGATTCTGCTGGAAGCCTTGGGCTGTGTACTGATGGGGAAGAACCCCCGTCTGCTGGAATTGACGGAGGAGGAGTGCGCCGCTTTGCAAAGGGCATTGGAGCCCCTTTCTCAGCAGGAGAGGGAACAGGTGCTTGGGGCGGCTTGGGAAAAGCTGGGAGACAATCTGGGGCTTTCCAACCGCATAAGGGCCTACGGAAGCCTGTGCCTGCCCGCAATCAGCGGATGGGTGCAGTGCCTGTGGCAGTGAAATCCGTCTTTCAGGCAGGTTGTGAATGGGACGCTTTGCGTCCCTTTTATTTGCTTATCCCCTCAGTCTTGCTTCGCTTACGCTTCGCAATTCAGCTCCCCTTACACAATAAGGGGAGCCTTGCGTTATAAAGGCGTTTTCGCCGTACTCAGCTTTTAGCATTGATAAGACTTTTACATCTCCCCGGCTCCCTTGTGCACTACGGTTTTACTGCGTAAAGCTGTCGCCAAAAGAAGCGGGACGAGGGGCCTTTTCATACCTTACAGGCGGCGGGCAATTTCCAGCCCGATGTACAGCTTGTTCAAATCGTGATTGGCGGCGCTGAGGCCTTCCGTATCGTAGTGGTTCTCACCCAGCACATCCCCCGCCTCCAGAAAGTTATAGAGTGAAAAACCGTTAAAATCGCACACGGCCTGCACCCCCGCCAGCTCCATCTCCACGGCGATGCAGCCCTCCTCTTTCCGCTTGGCCACCAGCCCTCGGGTTTCCCGCCCCATACAGTCCGTGGTCCACACACGCCCCCGGACAAAGGGAATCTGCAGTTCGGTAAAGAATTCCGCCATTTTATTGCTGTTGGAAATCTCGATGTAGTCCGCAGGGGGCGCATAATAATAGGAACAGCCCTCTCCCCGATAGCTGTGGGTGGGGAGGATGAAGCGGCCCTCGGTCTGCTCCTTATTTAGGCTTCCGCAGGAGCCGAACATAATGTACTTTGTCGCCCCGGTAATCCATGCGGCTTCCTCCACGTTGCTGGAGGCACAGGCGGAGCCTATCATGGACAGGTAGAAGCCCACCTCCGTATCCTTGTAGGTGAATTTATAAATGGGACGCTTGCCGTTGCAGGAGCCGAGTTCTCCGATTTTTTCGCAAGGGAAAGTCGCAAGCAGATGCTCGTAAATCTGCAGGGAGAAGAGAATGAGACAGCGGTCAATGAGATGGCCGGGCTCTCCGTAAAAGTCCCGCAGGCTGGCAACGGGCTGGGTTTCAATATCGTAGCAATCGGTGATCATAAAATACGCTCTCCCAAAAAATATAAACCATTATACACGATTTTTTTCTTATTGGAAAGGAAAAGTTCGCAGGGATAGCAAAGGGCTACCGAGGTTCCTGACGGCGGCGTAAATTATCTATGGGGATGTAATAATCGCTACTATCTTGATAGTATATTTTACAT
>CAYUHW010000261.1:0-2783 GCA_964444605.1 uncultured Christensenella sp.
GATCATGGCCACTACCAGGAACACACCTACGCCAATGGCCACGGACAGAATCAAGATTAGGTTGGGTACGGAGGGAATCTGCTGTGCCAGTACCTGCAAATCGGGCTCTGCAATGGTGATGATGACCCCCAGCGCAAAACAGGCCAGCATGGGGATGGCCAGCTTTTTGGCTTTATGAAGCTGTACGCCGATGCCGACGCCCAAGGGATGCATGGACATATTGGAGCCGATGTTGAACAGCGCCATGCCGAAAATCAGCAGAATGGTGCCGAAAAGAAACAGCACCAGCACGCCGCTTTGCATGGGAGAAATGCTTATGCTCAGCAGCAGTACGATGGCGGAAATGGGTAAAACGGAACTTACAGATTCTTTAACGGTGTCGGTCAATTGTTTCAATAGCACTTACCTCCCACGAAAGTATAGCAAAAAACAAGGGTCCGGGGCAACCGTTTTTTGGAAATATATTATGGAGATTTTGTGAATCCTTACTCTGCATGCGCCGCCGGAAAAATGTTTACGTTTTCTTATTGATTTATCCCTTTCTCAAAAGGGCGGAAGGCTCTATAATAGAGGACAGGAAAGAACCTGATGGGAGTATGTACCTTGGCTAAGAAGAGAAGAAGAAAGAAAAAGAGCCGCTATGTGGTCATAAATTGGGGCATTGCCGCCCCTCTGGCACTGCTGATTGCGGCCACCGTTCTGCTGATTATGGGGATTGGCAAAGCCTGCTCCAACAGAGCTTTACGGGCAGAGGCGGAAGGCACCCCCGTGCCTACGGCTGCGCCGGCGCCTACCCGTTCCCCGATTCCCGTGGTGGTGGACTATGAGGCCGTACACTCCACTTGGATTAAGGTTTGGTTTGAGGATACGGGAGAACTAAAGGACATGCTCCTGGAGGAGTACCTTTTGGGCGTGGTCTCGGCGGAAGTCCCCGCTTCTTACTCCATGGAGGCCATTAAGGCTCAGGCGGTAGCGGCAAGAACCTATTCTTTATATTCTATTTCCCACGGCGGGTGCAATACAAACCCCAATGCGGACATCTGTACCAGCTCCTCCTGCTGTCAGGCCTACCGTACGGAAACGCAGCTTCGGGAACGTTGGGGAGACGAGTACGCCTATTACCGCTCCTGCATGGAAAAAGCCCTCATGGACACGGCGGGAGAGGTGCTTTTGTATAACAACAAGCCCATTGACGCCATGTATCACGCCTCCTCGGGAGGCTACACGGAGAACAGCGAGAATGTGTATGCCAACGAGATTCCCTATTTACGCAGTGTGGAGAGCCCCCATGAGGTAGGCAGCCGTTTGACGGGGGAGAAGTCCTATTCTCTGGAGGAGTTTGTTTCCGCTGCCAACGGGGCAAAACCCGATGCGGATTTGACCGCTGAGACTCTTTCGGAGCAGGTCAAAGTTCTTTCCAATTACCCCAGCGGGCGGGTGGAAAAGATGCAGTTGGGGGACGTGGAGATTACGGGCAAGCAGGCCAGGAAGATATTCTCTTTGGACAGTGCCCTGTTTACCTTGGAGATTACGGATGATCGGGTCATTTTCCATACCAAGGGCTTTGGCCACGGGGTGGGCATGAGCCAGAGCGGCGCCAACGGCATGGCTTTGGACGGAGCAGATTATAAGACCATCCTGCTCCATTACTACACCGGGGTGACCTTGGGCGTCATCGGACAGTATTAAAAACGCAAGCGGGAGCAGACTATGGAACGCTGGGAAAGCTTTGGCATAGGGGACTGGGGGCTCTATCAGGACAAGGAGCTGGGAGCCTTTACGGAGGATCCCATTCGCCTTGTACACTTTATGCGCATGGGGAAGAAGGACCGCTGTGCGGATTTAGGCACGGGAAACGGCATCATTCCCCTGTATGCCTCCGCTTTGTACGGAGGAAGCTGGACTGGGCTGGATATCTGCAAAGAACAGCTTCTGCTGTGCCATGCCTCCGCAGAGAGGAATGGGGCAGATATGGCGTTTATAGAGGGGGATGTGGCAGAAGCACCTGCCCTTTTAGGCAGAGGCTGTTTTGATATCGTCACCTGCAATCCTCCCTATTATACCGGGGAAGAGGCCTGTATAAACGAAAACCGCACCCGATGCCGCCACGGGCAGGGGCCGGAAGCCTTCCTTCAGGCGGCCTTTTCCCTGCTGAACAACGGGGGAAAATTTTATATCTGCTACAAAGCCAAGAACCTGTGTCCCCTCTTGTATCTTTTGCGGGAAAACCGTCTGGAACCCAAGCGCATGGAGCTGGTATGCTCCAAGGGCAGGGGAGAACTGGTGCTTTTGGAAGCAAAAAAATTGGCAAAAACCGGCATGGATATTTTCGTATCGGATCGGGAAACATAAGGGCATCACTTGAAAAGGAGGTATGCCCCTTGTTTAGTAAAAAAGCCATGGGCCTTATGCTGGCCGTCCTGCTGGGCGTGAGTCTGTGGACGGGCTGCAGCTGTTCTGCCAATGTGAAGCCCAATCCCACCTCAGCCCCTACGCAGAAGGCCACCACGGCGCCCATCGCCTCGGCCACGGCCGTTCCCACGGATAGGCCGTCGGAAACCCCTGAGACTTCACTGATGCCCGATGTGAGTGCGGGCATCGATGCGTCGGCTTCCCCTGAAGCGTCCGACGAGGCAGTCGGCGGCGGCGGCAGTATTACCGGCGGAAATTGAATCGTGTGTGCAAGTGAAAAACGGCTGTCCCGTGAAGGAGCAGCCGTTTTTGCGTCTTAGGTTGATTGGATGTTTAGGACAGCTCAAACATGCCCGTGTAAAGCTGGTAGT
>CAYUHW010000262.1:0-2773 GCA_964444605.1 uncultured Christensenella sp.
CCGCATATCCTAAACCCTTATTGGATGCTCAGCAGCAGCGCCCAGGCTTCTGCCGCCAAGGTTTCCCTGCTTTCCCCCTGAGACAGCCGCTGGGGAATGGTCTTCTGCATCTCCCGCAGACCGTCATACAGGGCATACACTTTGGTATAGTACCCGGCAAAGGAAGGCTCCCGCACCACTTTGGCGGCGGATTCGTTTACCTTTTGCAGGGCGGCATACAGCCGCCGGTAGGACTCGGAAGAAAAGTCATAGCCGTCAATTTGGGCAAAGGCCTCCTCCGTTACGGGCATGTAGCCGGAGTTCACGCAGAACTCCAGATTGCGGGCGGGTTCCGTTAGCCATTGGGTAAAGACCTTTGCGGCCTCGGCCTTTTGGTCGGTGGTCTTATAGGCGCACAGCCCCACCCCCGCCTGGGTAATAAATAAATCCCTGCCTGCGGCCTTGGGCATGGGCAGAATGCGCAGATCCATGGGCTCGGAGGTGTTGTCCGGGTAGGTGACGGTGTCGTTGTAATACAAAATGGAAGCGGTGGAGCCCAGCCCGGCGACCACTTCACCGGTCATCATCTGGGTGTTGGCGTACAGGTCGGAGACGAGAATATGTCCCCGGGCGTAGCTTTCGGCCATGGCCATATAGGAGGATTTCAGGGCGGCGTTGTCTAAATCGTACCAGCCCTCAGCGGTGTAAAAGTTCTCACCGCCCTGCTCCATGGCGTTGAGCTCCACGGCGCGGATCAGATAATCCAGCGCACAGAAGGGCTTGCCGCCAGACCAGTCATAGTATTTTGACGCCGTATCAAAAAAGCCTTCCCAAGTGGCAAGATCCTCATAGGTACAGCCGGTGTCGGCGGCGAAGCGGTCAAATTGGGTGCCGGATACAAAAAGCAGATGGGTGGATTTGGACACGGGGAACACGCACAAGGCGTCTCCCACCAGGCCGTCCTCCAAAAATCCGGGTACATAGGCCCCCAGCTCTTCCTCCGTAAACAGGGTCTTCCAGTTCAGCAGGTTCTCTGCCCCCAGCTCCTCGGCGTTGTTGCTGTGGCAGAAGAACAAATCCGGCATGGCGGGGACCCCGGGGGTCTGAGCCTGGGCATCCAGCAGTTTTTGCCCGATCTGGGTGGTGCTGGACATGAGGGTCACATGAATGAGAATGCCCTGCTCCTTGCCTACGGTGCGGTTGAATTCCTCCACCAGACGGTTCATGGGGGAGTCCGCCTGTTCTCCGTACACATGCCACATGGTCAGGGTGACGGGGTTCTCCGGATCCAGGGCCGACTTCTCTATGCAGCCTCCCAGCAGGGGCATCAGGGTCAGCAGAGTTAAAATGAGCGCAATGGCTTTCTTCATCTTCATGGTTCCTCCCGGCTTGTCGCCGCTATAGTCCGGAGCAAAGTGTCATATCTGAGCCTTTCGACGGAAAAAAGTTCAAATTTTATCCCGTAACCTATCAATTTGAGTAAATTTGGGGGGGACAAAATGCCCTTGGATGGTGTATACTTATGATTGCGGGAGCAGAATGGTTTCCTGCCGCCTCAGCAATCTTTGTACAGTATAACAGAAAGCATTGGGAATTTCAACACGGATTCCCAAAGCAAAGGGGGGAGGAGCAGACAAATGGACAAAAGGAAGACCGCCGAATATGTGCGTATGCCCACGGCGGAAGGAACCCGGTACAAGTTTCTCTGCAGCGTTACCGGCGCCGGAGTTTGCACCCGCCGCCCCTATGAGGGGGCAACAGAAGAGGAAGCCCTGCTGATTGCCTGGGAGAAGGAAGGGCGCAGTCACTTTAACCGGTGCCAAAAGTGCAAAAGGTGGGTCTTTGATGTGGCCTACAACCCGGAGGTGCTGGAGTGCATCGAGTGCGCTCCCTTTGAAGCGGAGGCGCAGTTCTGCAAATTCTGCGGAGTCCGGGTGCCGGAAGAGGCCAGATGCTGTCCCGCCTGCGGGAAACCCTTGTATTACGAAGGAGAGGACGTGCATGACCAAAAGGCTTAAGTATGAAGGGCTGGCTCGGCTGGGCTTCGGGCCGGAGGTAATGAAAAAGACCCGGGTGTGCCCCGTCTGCGGCACGCTGACCACGGGAAGCGGAGGAACCTGCCCATGCTGCGGGGAAACTCTGCCGGCCTTGACCCTCCTTGCCTGGTATGAGCGGCGCCATCCCTGCTGCAGCCACTGCGGGACGGTGCTCTCGCGGGACTGCCGTTACTGCCCCCATTGCGGGAAGCGGGTAAGCGTTTCCAAGGAGCAGACGCAATCTGCCGTCAGCCTCTAAACAGGGGCGTACGGGAAAAGAGCAAAGACAAAAGACAAAAGCGGAATATCCCCCCTGGGGGATGAAAAAATCAACAACACAAGAAGGAGAACTAACATGGGACTTATCAAAGCTGCACTGGGTGCCGCCGGCGGTGTGCTGGCTGATCAGTGGAAAGAGTATTTTTACTGCGACTCCATCGCCGAAAACGTACTGGCCGTAAAGGGACAGCATCGCACTTCCGCCCGCAGCAGCAACACCAAGGGCAATGACAACATCATCTCCAACGGCTCCGTTGTGGCCGTGGCCGACGGACAGTGCATGATCATCGTGGATCAGGGCAAGGTGGCAGAGCTTTGCGCCGAGCCCGGAGAATTCATCTACAACAGCTCCACGGAGCCCTCCATCTTCTCCGGCAAGCTGGGCACCTCCATTGTGGATACCTTCAAGAACATCGGCAAGCGTTTCACCTTCGGCGGCGAAGCCCCCAAGGATCAGCGGGTCTACTACTTCAACACCA
>CAYUHW010000263.1:0-2772 GCA_964444605.1 uncultured Christensenella sp.
TCATACTGCCATCGCTGAACTTCAGCTCCACGCAGCCGCTATCCATATTGAACGCGCAGGATAGTATCTTTTTCATCCGCTATACCTCCGCCTATGTCAGTGTGTACGCACATTATAGCATGGCTTTAATATGCTTATCAACCCTGAAACGCACAAAAACAGACGACACTCAACCAAAGTTGAATGTCGCCTGTTTTGTTGTCCAATCCTGTTTGCAGCTGCTGATTTCGTAATTTTCTCTCAAATTACTGTCTTCTCAGCACACAGTAAAAAACCGTCCCTTTTGCGGTATCTGTTGATTGCGTTACTTTTTCCCTCTTCTGACCATTTCCTCCACAGCGAAGGTGGCGCAGTCTTCGGCAAACTTCTTGGGGCCAAAGCCAGCATCAAAGCCCAGTTCTTTGGCCAGCTCGTGGGTAATGCGGGCGCCCCCGCACTCCAGCACGAAACGGTCCCGCAAGCCCTCTGCCTCCAAAAGTTCTACCAGGTTGGTCAAATTCTGAATGTGGATGTCCTTCTGGGTCACGGTCTGAGACACCAGAAGAACATCGGCCTTGAGCTCCACGGCCTTTTTGATGAAGTCCTCGTTCTCCACCTGAGCGCCTAAGTTATAGGCTTCAATCATCTCATACCGCTCCAGCCCGTAATGCCCCGCAAAGCCCTTGCGGTTCATAATGGCGTCAATGCCTACGGTGTGGGCGTCGGTGCCCGTGGAAGCGCCTACAAAGATGAGTTTGCGGCCGAAGTGGGTGCGGATAAAGTCGTTGATCTCCTCCATGGACATGACCGCATCCCCTACGGTTTTCACCTCGATGTGCTCATAGTCCACGGTGTGGACGCAGGAGCCGTAGACCACATAGAAGGTAAAGGCATCGTCCAGCTTTTGGGATAAGGCCACGTTGGGCTCAGACAGCCCCATCTTCTGGGCAAGCCGGCGGGCGGCCTCCACCCCCCGCTCATCGTCCTTTACGGGCAGGGTAAAGCTTAATTGCACCTTGCCGTCGTTCATGGTGTCGCCATAGGCCTTGAGCCGGGTCAAATCCAGTGTTCGGTCAAAGTCATGGCTGTTCATATTGTACAATCCGCCGCTCATACCGCTGCCTCCTTATCTTCCATCAGTTCGGGGAAGGGGTTATAGTAAGCGGCATCCTTCACGGTGACGCCGTCCAGACCCTTGCCTGCCTCCCGTCCCCGCTTGATATCCGCAAAGGTGCCCTTTTCCAAGGTGGCAAAGAGCCCGTCCCGCTGGATTTCTCCCAGCAGGTTAGCGGCCTTCTCCAGCACTTCCTCCGCCCGCTTGGCCATGATGCCGTCCTCCTTAAAGGTAATCTCCGAGCCCATATCCTGCATGGTGTTGAAGATGTACCGTGCGTTCTCAATAGCCAGCGCCCGGTCGGACATAAAGGGGGTGTGAATGGCTTCGGTGAGCATACCCAGCAGGTGAATCCGCTGTCCGGTCAAAATGGTGACCATGTTGAAAAGAGCGTCCTGCACATGGCCTCTAAAGATGTTCCCCGTCATAAACTTGGTGGGGGGCATGTACTTTAGCGGCGCTCTGGGGAAAATTTCCCGTGCCATCTGAGCCTGCGCCAGCTCATACAAAAAGCCGTTTTCCCGTCCCGGATCAATTTCAAAGGCGTGGCCAAGACCCTGCTGCTCCTCAGGCAAGCCTGCGCACAGGGCAAACTGCTCGTTAAGGAACTGGCTGGCCAAGACTGTGTGAGCCTCCTCCACGGCATCGGCGGTAGTCAGGTAGTTGTCTTCTCCCGTGTTGATGATAATCCCCGCACAGCCGTTGATTCTGCGGGAGAAGTTTTGATCCACCAGCGTTCTCTGCATGTTGATGTCTCTAAAGAGGATGCCGTAAAGAGCATCGTTGAGCATAACATCCAGCCGCTCCAAAGCACCCATGGCGGCAATCTCCGGCATGCAAAGACCGGAGCAATAGTTGCACAGGCGGATATACCGCTTCTCCTGCGCCCCCACCTCATCCAGCGCCGCCCGCATAAGGCGGAAGTTCTCCTGGGTGGCATAGGTGCCGCCGAAGCCCTCGGTAGTGGCGCCGTAGGGCACATAGTCCAATAAGCTCTGCCCCGTAGTGCGGATAACGGCGATGACGTCCGCCCCCTGCCGAGCGGCGGCCTTGGCTTGGACGATGTCCTCGTAAATATTGCCCGTGGCCACGATGACATAGAGCAGGGGGCCCTGCTTGTCGCCGTATTCGGACAGATATTCTTCCCGCCTTACTCGATTCTCCCGAATCCGCTTTACATAGGCCTTGGCCGTAGGCAGAACGGCACTTTCAATCTCCTCCCGTCCGTGGGCAGGCAGTGCGCCCAGGTCCAGTTCTCCCGCTTCCACCTTTTCGGCAATCTCCTGAGGAGAAAGCCCCGTCTCCGCCATGGCGTTGCCGATGGCATAGCAGGCGCCAAAGGGCAGCAGCCCCTTTTCCACCATGTGATCCACCACCACATTGGGCAGGGGCACCCCTACCTCGTTGACGCCGTCGATGCCCAAAAGCCGGCACACCGCCCGCTCCACGGTGACGGTGGTGTGGCGGTCAATGAAGGCCTGGGTTTCCTCCGCTACTTTTTTCGCACTGGCTCTGGCCTGTTCCACCAGCGCCCGGTTGAGATTCAGCTTACTTTCCATCCGTTTCTCCCAAATGAAGCCCCCGCTTTAATCCCTTGGGCTCCATGTATTTTTGTTCGAGACCCCGCTCAAGACCGGCTACGCCCACTTCCCGCACCTTGCGTTTTCCTGTGCAAACGG
>CAYUHW010000264.1:0-2752 GCA_964444605.1 uncultured Christensenella sp.
CAGGTAGGGGGCTCCTCCAACAGAAAGTACAACGTAAAGAAGGGCTGTGAGATGATCAACGGCACCGTCTTAAAGCCCGGCGAGGTCTTCTCCACCAACGCAAAGCTGGGACAGCGCACCGGGAAAAACGGCTGGAAGAATGCCCCTGCCTATGTGTCCGGCACCCATGAGGATCAGCCCGGAGGCGGCGTGTGCCAGCTTAGCAGCACCCTCTTTAATGCCGTTACCTATGCGGACCTGGAGGTCACGGACAGACGGAACCACTCCATGCCCGTAAGCTACGTGGACAACGGGCGGGACGCCACCATCAACTCCGTAGGCAACATCATCGACTTTAAGTTCAAGAACAATACCGAAGGGGACGTCATCATCATCTGCTATGTGGTCGGCAACAAGCTTACCTTCGATATCTACGGCCTGCCCATGTCCGATGATTTTGACGACATTAAGATTAAGACCGAGCGGCTCTCCACCCAGAAGATCACCACGGAGTATACCGAGGATCCCACCAAGCCCGTAGGCTATGAAGAGGTGGTCAGCAGCGGCTCCAAGGGCTATCGGTACCGCACCTATGTGTATTACTATAAGGACGGAAAGCTTCTGGAGGACAGAACCATTACCTACGAGTCCACCTACAAGATGTACCCCAAGCAGGTAATCATCGGCACCAAGGACGACGGAAGCTCCTCCGGTGGCAGCGGCACCATTCCCGACGATCCTCCCTCCAAGGATCCCACCCCTGCCCCCAACACTCCCGAGCCCGGCGGCGAACTGCCTGCAGGCCCCGAGGAATAAAAGCTGAAAGCATTTGTATCTTAACCATGCATAGGGAAGCCGCAAGGCTTCCTTTTTTCGTGGGAAAAGTTTTTTGGCGGGAGGCATGGGATGCTTCCCCCGGGGCAGACTAAGGGGGATGAAAAAGAATGTTTTGGATGCCTTGGGCTTTGATGCCCCCTATGAAACCTTTGAGCTTTTGGAAACGGAGCCGGGACAGCCGGGCTTTTTTACCGCCCGCCAAAGGGAGAAGCGCGTGAAGGAAAGCTGCGGCCCCGTGTCCCCGATTCTGGAGAAGAACAAGCGGATATTAAAGCGCACCTTTTTTGGGGAGATAAATCCGGACTTGTGCTTCCGACCCTTCCTGTTTTGCGGGGAAAAGCAGGCGCTGGCGGTGTTTGTCAGCGGCATGGCCAGAGGGGACGCCATTGGGGACTATATCCTCAAGGGCGCCTTTATGAAAACTCTGCCCAAGGGGGCGGAGGTAATTCAATTTGCCATGGAGCAGGTGTTCTCCCTGCAGGAGGCGGAGGCTTGCTCCTCCTTGGACGAGGCGGTGACGGCCCTATGCCAAGGGCGCACGGCGGTATTTTTTCAGGGGGAGGGGAAGGGAATATTGCTGGACACCCGGGGCTTTGACAGCCGCTCCATCTCCTCCTGCGAAAACGAAAACGTAGTGGTGGGCCCCCACGAGGCCTTTACGGAGAACCTGCGCACGGGGGTGACCCAGCTTCGGCGGATTATCCAGCGGCCGGATCTGGTGTGCGAGTTTCGGCAGGCGGGGGGACGGAACAAAAGCCGTCTGGCCCTGTGCTATTTAAAGGGCGTGTGCAACGAAAGCCTATTGCAGGAGGTAAAGAAGCGGCTCAGCCGAGCCGACACGGAGCTTATGCTCAGCGCAGGCACCCTGGAACAGCTTATGGAGGATCACTCCTTGTCCCCCGTGCCCCAGATTCTTTTGACGGAGCGGCCGGATCGGGTTTCGGCGGCTCTGATGGAGGGGAAGGTAGGCATTTTGGTGGAGGGAAGCCCTCAGGCACTGGTGCTGCCCGTGACCTTGGGGATTCTGCTTTTATCCCCGGAGGACGGGTATTTGCGAAAACCTCTGGGCTCCCTCATTCGGCTGGTGCGGCTGGCGGGGGCAACCTTGTCCGTGCTGCTGCCCGCCTGGTTTTTGGCCCTGGCCACCCACCATCAGGGGCTTTTGAACAGCCAGATTCTGGCCACGGTCATCTCCTCCCGGCGGCTGGTGTTTATGCCCGTGTCCCTGGAGGTAATCTTTCTTTTGGCGGTCTTTCAACTGGTGCGGGAAGCGGGGGTGCGGGTGCCCGGGGCGGTGGGGCAGACCGTGGGCATCATCGGCGGGCTGATTCTGGGACAGGCGGCGGTGTCTGCCAACATGGTGTCCACGGTGGCGCTGATTACGGTAGCCTTGGCGGGGCTGGGGAACTTTTGCATCCCGGACTACAGCATGCAGTTGGCCGTGTCCTTTTACCGCATTTTCCTTTGCATTCTGGGAGGATTGGCAGGATTGCTGGGGGTGTTTACGGCCCTTTTGGGGTGCCTTGCTTTGTTGGCGGGGCAAAAGTCCTTCGGCGTTCCCTTTTTAAGCCCCCTTGCTCCCAAGACCCGCAGTCGGGCGCCCCTTTTGGTGCGGGGCTCCTTGAATTCTCCCGGGGTGGGGGCGGACGATGTCAATCGGGAGGCGGCCCCATGAATCTGCGGCTGGGTCGGTTCGGAAAACAGGAAAGCGCCTGCGTCTGCGGGCTGGGGGCTTTGATGTCGGGGATGTTTGCGGTGAATACGGCGGAGGCCTATGCAGAGGGCAACGTGTGCTGGCTGGCCACTTTGCTGGGACTGCTGGGAGCGGTGCTGGTGTTTTTACTGCTGATAAAGGCCATGGAAAAGCAGAGGGTCTCCTCCTTGGGGGCTCTGTTTCAAAGGACCCTTGGTCGGATAGGGGGCACGGTGCTGGGGC
>CAYUHW010000265.1:0-2740 GCA_964444605.1 uncultured Christensenella sp.
TGAAGAAGATTGAGTGGGGCAGCCAGATTCGCTCCTACGTCTTCCAGCCCTACACTCTGGTGAAGGATCACCGCACAGGCGTAGAAAACGGCAACATCCAGAGCGTCATGGACGGAGATCTGGACGCCTTCATCAGTGAGTATCTGGTGCAGTCCTGAGGTGCGGGTATGTCCTATAAAGCAAGCCGCATGGTGTACAAAGTTTGTCTGTGGACGGCGGTTGCGCTAATCAGCGCCTCCTTGGTGCTGGAGAAGCGGTGGCCGGCTGTCATCAGCATCGTCCTGCTGGTGGGCGGCGCCGCTCAGGGCATGGCCTTTTGCAAGTGCCCCGCTTGCGGCCAGTCCTTGTCCATAGATAAAAAGGCGGAGAAATGCCCTCAGTGCGGCAAAAAGCTGGACTGATGCAAAAAAATATTTAAGGAGGCTGGGCCTCCTTTTTCTTTTTCGGGGATAAAAGAGCATTTAAAAGGGGAGAGGAAACATGCGTAAAAAGTGAATAAAATGCAAAGACTGCATTTTTTTATTAAAAAGGGAAGACAAAACCACTCCTTTGTGGTATTATATATACAACGGCAGGGAACTCTATATCGCCTTGCCGAGAAGGAGTGCAGCACATGAAAATCTCCATTACCGGGAAAAATCTGGAAGTCTCCGAGTACATGCGGGAAGTGGCCGAGAAAAAACTCAATAAACTCAGCCGTTATTTCCCCCAGGACACGGAAGCGCAGGTCACTCTCAGCGTGGAACGGAACCGGCACATTGTAGAGGTCACCATCCCCTACGAAGGCCGCATCCTTCGGGCGGAAGAAGTTTCCGGCGACATGTATGCGTCCCTGGACAGCGTGGGCAGCAAGCTTGAAAAGCAGGTGGAGCGCTACCGCACCCGTTTTGCACGGGCACAGCGGAACGCCAAAATGCCTGTAGAAGAGGTTGTCCCCGTACCCATGGAGGAGGATGAGGAGGAAGGCCCCCGCATCGTCCGCAACAAGAAGTTCGAAATCCGTCCCATGAGCGAAGAGGAAGCCATGCTCCAGATGGAAATGCTGGGACACAATTTCTTCGTCTTCGAGAACGCCGCCACCGGCCAGATCAACGTTCTGTATCTGCGCAAGGACGGCAACTACGGCCTCATCGAGCCTGCATAAGGGCCGGGGCTCCGGCCGAAAACAAACCAGCCAACTATAAGAGTTTACATACGAAAAGACGGCATCTCTGCCGTCTTTTTCTTGTCCTTTTTACCGCTTTTGGGAACGGCGCCAGATTTTCTGGGCCTCGGCCTGGGCAATAAGCTCCTCCCGGAAGGCGGGGTGGGCCAGATTCACCAGCTTTTCCGCCCGCTCCCAGGTGGTAAGCCCCGCCAGGTTTGCAATGCCGTACTCCGTGACGATGTAGTAAGCCTGGCTTCTGGGGGTGGTGACGATGTCCCCTCTAAGCTGGGGCACGATGCGGGAGCGCAAATTGCCGTTGCGGTCCTTGTAGGTGGAGGTCATGGCGATAAAGCCCTTGCCTCCCTTGCTTCTGGCGGCACCGTCCATAAAGTCCAGCTGGCCGCCGGTGCCGCTGATGTGGCGGGTGCCGGAGCTTTCGGAGGATACCTGCCCGTAAAGATCCAGACAGATGCAGTTGTTGATGGCCACGATGTTGTCAATGCTGCCGATGACGGCGGGGTCGTTGACATACTCCAAAGGACAGGCGGCCAGACCCGGGTTGTGATCCATCCACTCATACAGGCGTTTGCTGCCGAAGGCCATGCCCAGCATGCCCTTGTCCCGATGGAGGTTGTTGTAGCGGTGGGTCAGCTTTCCCGCCTCAAACAGATCCAGATATGCGTCGGAACACAGCTCCGTGTGCATGCTCAAGTCCTTAATGTCGCTGTTGCAGAGCATGGAGCCCACGGAGTTGGGCAGAGCGCCGATGCCAAGCTGGAGGCAGGCGCCGTTTTGGATGTAGGGAACGATGCTGGCGGCAATCTGCTTCTCCGCCTCGCTGGGCTTGGCAATGGGCAGTTCGTAAATAGGGGGATGATCCCCTTCCACAATGTAGTCCACGTCGGAAATATGAATCACTTCGTCAAAGCCGCCGCACAGCCAGGGCAGCCCTTCGTTGACCTCCACAATGACGATGTCTGCCTTGCGCAGAATTCCCCGGGCGACGCCCGTGGCGCAGGAGAGGTTGAAGTAGCCGTTTTTGTCCATGGGCGTGACGCTGACCATGGCCACGTTTACCGTGAGAAAGTGGGTGTAGTAGGGCACCACGTTGCGGAAGACCATGGGGCTGAAGCTGCAAAGCCCCTTGTCGCACAGGGCGCGCTCGTAGGCGGAGCAGAACCAGGAGTTGTATACAAAATGAGCCCGCTCAGGGTCGCACTCCACAATCTCCATGGGCTGAAACATAAGGTTGCCCCGCACCTTTACATCCGTCAGCTCCTCCTTGCGGGCGGCCAAAGCCCGATCCAGCAGAAGGGGGAAGCCAAGCTGGGTTGTGTAATCCACCCAGTCCCCGCTTTTGACGCATTGCACCGCTTCCTCAGGGGTGCGCAGTTTGCTTTTGTACAGTGGGGCGTAGTCCATGGAATGTCCTCCTTGTGTTATTGGCCTGCAGGGGCAGACACTTTATGCTTTCAGTATAGCATTCCGCCGGCTTGGGCGCAATCACTTGGCTGTTATATATAATATGGGCGTGGCGGGAAAAATCCCACGCAAAAAGGGACGGCATAGCCTAAAGCTGCTTTCCCGTGATGT
>CAYUHW010000266.1:0-2729 GCA_964444605.1 uncultured Christensenella sp.
GGCAAAGTTCTGGGCGCTGGTGCTGGGGTAATAGTTCAGCTCCCGAATGACCGCATTGACTCGGTCGGCCGTGGCCTGAGAGATGCTGTAGTGGCCGTTGAGTACCTTGGAGACGGTGGAAACGGAGGTGCCGGCGGCCTTGGCCACCTCCTGAATGGTTACACCCATGAAACACCTCCTGATATCTTCTTTGTTCAATATACGGCGGATTTTATTATCCGTCAAGAGAAAAGCATTGCCTGCGGCGTTATTCTCCCTTTACCCAAAGGGCAAAGCCGTGGGAGAGAATGTTTCCGTTTAGCCCCTGTGCCCAGAGCAGGCGCCCCTGTATATTTTGGGGCAGGGAACAGCCCTCACCCGGGTTTATGGCCACGGTAACGGTCTCTTTTCCATAGGTGCGGGAGAATAGGAGCAGGCGGCTGCCCCTTTCTGCGGAAAGCATCTTAAAGTCCCCGCGGCGGAGGGCAAGATGCTCATGGCGCAGGGCCACGGCTTTTTTCACAAAGGCCAGCAGAGCCGGATCTCCCTGTCCCCAGGGCATGGGGCGGCGGTACTCCTCTTCCTGAATCCCCTGCACCCCCAGCTCGTCCCCGTAAAAGAGGGTGGGCATGCCGGGGAAGGCCATCATAAACAGCAGGGACAGCTTGTATTTTTCCGTGTCCCCCCCGCAAAGGGACAAAAAGCGGCTGACATCGTGGCTGTCCAGCAAATTTAGCTGGGCGGGCACCGTCTGCACCCGATAGCGCATAAGCATGTGGGTAATGCGGCCGGAGAAGTCGGCGGCGTCTATGCTGCCGTCGGCAAAGAAAAGCTGGCAGTGCTTGCGGAAATCGTAGTTCATGGCAGAGTCGAACATGTCCCCGTTGAGCCAGTGGTTGGCGCTTTCCCATACTTCCCCAATGAGCAGGGCCTCCGGGTTCACGGCCTTTACGCTTTGACGGAAGGCACGCCAGAAGCCGTCGTCCGCCTCGCTGGCCACATCCAGCCGCCAGCCGTCAATGCGGAACTTTTCCACCCAGTACCGCCCCACCTTGCAGAAGTACTCCCGTACCGCCGGGTTGGCCGTGTCCAGCTTGGGCATCATGCGCTCATAGGCAAAACAGGCGTAGTCAGGGTAGGCTTCCGGATCCTCGGGACGCTTTACGGGGAACTGCAGGCGGTAGAACCAACTGCAGTAGGGAGACTGCTCCTGCTTTTGCACCACGTCCTCAAAGGCGAAGAACCGCCAGCCGCAGTGGTTGAAGACCCCGTCTATAAGCACCCGAATGCCCTGGGCGTGGAGGGTGTTTACCATGTGGGCAAAGTCCTCCTCCGTGCCGAAGCAGGGATCCACATGGAAGTAGTCCAACAGATCGTACTTATGGTATTCCCCTGCGGCGAAGATGGGGTTCAAATACACGCAGTTGATCCCCAGCTCCTTTAGGTATCCCACATTCTCCGTGACCCCCCGCAGGGTGCCTCCCAGCTTCCCGTGTACCTTTTCCCCCCGGAAATTCTTTTCCGCAGGCGCTTGGGAGATGTACCCTTGGGAGGTGGCAAAGCTGTCGGGGAAGATGTTGTACACCACGGCATCCTGCACCCAGTCAGGCACACGGACGATGTCCGCCCGATGGTTGAAGGGCAGCTTAAAGTACTGGGAGCGGTCGTCCACCAGTTGGTCGGTAAATACAAAGCCGTAGTACAGCTTGGTTTCTTTTCCGTCATCCAGAGTAAAATAATAGTATACCCGCTCATAGGGGCTTGGGACGATAACTTGCCAGTAATCATGGAGCAGATTTGAGGCGGCAATCTCCATGTCCACAGGGGTAAAAACAATGGGGGTAACCCGGCAGGCGGTGTCTCCGTAGTGCAGGGTAACCCGCTTTAAATCCCCTCGGGCACAGCGCAGCCGGTATACAATATGGGTTTCGTCCAGACCGTGGCAGTATTCGGACATGGGCTGATGGAATACGGCGTCCAGCTTCATCCCTTTACCCCTCCTGCGGTGAGACCTGAGGTCATGTACTTCTGGCAGGCAAAGAAGATTAAAAGTACGGGCAGGGACACCGTAATGGCGGCGGCGGCAAATACGGGCCAGGAGCCGGTCATCTCCGTGGCCTGGAGGGAGTTGAGGCCGGCGGCCAGGGTGTACTTACTTTCTCCGGTCATAAAGGTGGTGGCGTAGATATACTCGTTCCACACATAGATGAGCACCTGCAGGGCCGTGGTGATGATGCTGGGCTTTGCCAACGGCATGACGATGCGGCAGACCACCTGCATGTCCGTGGCTCCGTCCATGCGGGCGGCCTCCTCAATTTCCACAGGGATGGTATCAAAGTAGCCCTTGGTATTCCACAGGCTGAACACGGCCATGGTGCCCGTATACACCAGAATCAGCCCCAGACGGCTGTTGATAAGCCCCATGGGGCGCAGCAGGCGGTAGATGGCGAACATGGACAAAATGGCGGGGAAGGAGTTCAGCAGCACCAGACACTTGAGAATAATCCTGCGGCCGGGGAAGCGGCGGCGGGAGAAGCAGTAGGCGGCGGGAACGGCAATGCACAGGGACAGGCTCACCGTGGCGGCGGCCAAAAGCACCGTGTTTTTGAACCACACCAGAATGTTCTCCCCGAAGAGAACCTCCTTATAGTTGTCCAGGGTGAAATCCTTGGGAATAAAGGAGAAATCGGCGGAGAGGAGGCTGTTCTGCCCGCTGAGGGAAACGCTGAGAGCGTAGAGAATGGGGATGA
>CAYUHW010000267.1:0-2715 GCA_964444605.1 uncultured Christensenella sp.
TCCGCTGCCCGCCTGCCCCAGGTGGGAGGACGGTTTTTGCAGATGGAGGATGAAATTTCCGGCATGGCCGCCGTCATCGGCGCTTCCGCCGCAGGCGTCAAGGCCATGACCGCCACCAGCGGCCCCGGTTTCTCTTTGAAGCAGGAGAACATCGGCTACGCCGCCGAGGCGGAGATTCCCTGTGTGATTGTGGACGTACAGCGTGTAGGCCCCTCCACGGGTCTGCCCACCTCTCCCGCTCAGGGCGATTTGATGCAGGCCAAGTGGGGCAGCCACGGCGACCGCCCCGTCATCGTCATCTCTCCCTCCACGGTGAAGGAGACCTACATGGAGGCCATCCGCTGCTTCAACCTGTCCGAAAAATACAAGGTGCCCGTCATCTTCCTTATGGACGAGATGGTGGGACATCTCCGTGAGGGCATCACCCTGCCCGAACCCGGGGAGTACGAGGTCTTTGACCGGGTGGTAGACAAGAACCTTTCCGGCGAAGTGGCCTACCATGTGCCCGAAGGCAAGTGGGTGCCGGAAATGGCTCCCTTCGGCGAGGGACAGCGGTACAACATCACCGGCCTCTTCCACGACGAAGGCGGCTTCCCCCGCGGCACCAGCGACAGCTACGAAGTCTTTTTGGAGCGTCTGCTGGGGAAGATTGAGGAGAACCGGGACGATATAGAAAAGTGGGAAGAGCGGGATCTGGAGGATGCGGACATTGCGGTGGTTTGCTTCGGCGGCGCCGCCCGTACCGTAGAGGCCGCCATTGCCGAGGCCCGCAGCAAGGGCATTAAGGCAGGCATGTTCCGCCCCGTCACCGTGTGGCCCTTCCCCGAAAGAGCCATGGCCAAGGTGGCTTCCAAGGTCAAGCGCATTCTGGTGGTGGAGAACAACGCCGGCCAGATGCTTCTGCAGGTCAAGGCCGCCAGCGGCGACACCCCTGTGGATTTCCTGGGTCGGTTCAACGGCACGGTCATCGATCCTGCCGAGGTGCTGGCTCGTCTGGAAGCATAATCCCCCTGCTTATAGAAAGAAAGGCTGAAAAATGGAAAGCAAGCTCATTCATCAATATATGCGTCTTAGGGACCTGCCTCACATCTGGTGTCCCGGCTGCGGCAACGGCATCCTCATGCGGGACGTAGCCCAGGCCATTGACAATCTGGGTCTGGAGCAGGAGAAAGTGGTCATCGTCTCCGGTATCGGCTGCTCCTCCCGTGCTGCAGGCTACATGGACTTCAACACCATCCACACCACCCACGGCCGCGCCATCGCCTTTGCCACCGGCATTAAGATGGCCAAGCCCGAGCTGACGGTCATCGTCATCACCGGCGACGGAGACTGCTCCGCCATCGGCGGCAACCACCTGATTCACGCCGCCCGCCGCAACATCGATTTGACCGTGGTGGTGTTCAACAACAACATCTACGGCATGACCGGCGGCCAGTTCTCCCCCACCACTCCCACGGGGTCCTTGGCCACCACCGCTCCCTACGGCAGCATTGACCGCACCTTCGACATCGTCAAGCTGGCCACCGGCGCAGGAGCCACCTACGCCGCACGGGGCGACGCTTACCACGTACCCCAGACCACCAAGCTCATTCAGGACGGCATTGCCCACAAGGGCTTCTCCGTCATCGACTGCGTGTCCATCTGCCCCACCTACTACGGCCGCAAGAACAAGAAGGGCGATGCCGTACGGATGATGGAGTGGCAGCGGGACAACGCCGTTATGAAGGCCAAGGCGGACAGGATGACCGCCGAGGAGCTTCAGGGCAAGATGGTCATCGGCTGCTTCCACGAGGAGCAGGGCGTTCCCGAATATACGGAAGAATACGGCAAGCTCATTGAGAAGCTGGCGGCAAAGGAGTAAGCATATGCGCAATCGTGAAGAGATTAAGCTGGTTGGCAGCGGCGGACAGGGCGTAATCCTTGCCTCCGTCATTCTGGCGGACGCCGCCGTTATGGCAGGGCTGAACGCCGCACAGAGTCAGGCCTACGGCCCCGAAGCCCGTGGCGGCGCCTGCTCGGCACAGGCCGTCATCACCGACGGGGAGCTGGGCTTCCCCAAAGTAAGAAAACCCACCTGCCTGCTGGCCCTGACCCAGAAGTCCCTGGACAAGTACGGCCGGGATTTACCTGAAGACTGCCTGATTCTGGCGGACACCACGCTGGAGATCCCCCAGTGGCTGGAGGGGCAAAAGGTCGTGCAGGTGCCCGTGCTTCAGAGCGCCGTAGAGAAGGTAGGCAAGAGCTTCGTAGCCAACATTGTGGCCGTAGCCGTAATCAACAAGGCCTTGGGTCTGGTGCCTGAAGAGATTCTCCGCCAGGCCGTAGCCGCCCATATCCCCAAGGGTACGGAGGAAATCAACTTCAAGGCCCTGTCTGTAGGCGAGGGGCTCCTTTAAGCATCTTTCGGGCGTTCCTTTTGGGGAGCGCCCGAAGTTCGTTAGACTCAGGGCGTGACCTTGCGCATGTCTCCCCTGTGCAAAGGCAATGTCGTTAACTTAAAGATTCGTTTTCTCTCCCCCCGTCTTGTGACTTCGGCCATCGTCTCAGTCACAATCCCCCCTCCTCAGATGGGGGCCAAGCGATAGAATGCAGCTTTCGCTGTATTCAGCTTTTAGCCTTGTAAAAGGCTCTGGACACAGCCCAGTGAGCTGTTGTCCAGGTGGATTTCGAAGCGAACCCGGCGGGAGAGATATCAATCGCTACCGTACAAAGTAT
>CAYUHW010000268.1:0-2712 GCA_964444605.1 uncultured Christensenella sp.
TGCCTGCTGGATTCCCTGCTGAAAAAAAGCGGCAGTCTAAAGTGGTATTCCTATATTTGCTACAGTCTGTCCCTGCTGTGTCTTTGCTATTGTTTGCTGGATCATGCGGACTACGGCTTTGGGGGACTGGTGCTGATTCTGGGGCTGTACCTATGCGCCGACCATCCCTTCGGTCAGGCGGGGTTCGTTCTCATGTGGAGCTGGACGGAGTACAACCTGTTTATTACCGGCAGCATGCTTTTTCTGTTGGCGCTGGCGGAGGCCATGTATGTCTGCAGGAAAAAGACCCCGTTGGTCGGCTTGATGCTTTTGATTTACACCCTGTTTTTGATTTTGTTTTCCGGGTATACGGGCAACTATGCCTATCCACTTTGCACGGCTCTTAGCGCCGTGCCCATGCTGCTGTATTCCGGGGAGCGGGGGAGAGGCTCTAAGTGGGGCTTTTATCTGGTATATCCCGTGCATCTTCTGGTGCTGGGATTGCTGTTTATATGCATATAAAGGAGAAAACGCATGCTGCATTTTGACAGTGATTACATGGAAGGCTGCCACCCGCAGATTCTCAAGGCGCTGGCGGAGGGAAATCTTCAAAAGCAGACCGGCTACGGGCAGGACGAAATCTGCCAATCCGCCCGTGAGAAGATCCGCAAAGCCTGTCAGGCGCCCCAAGCTGAGATTCACTTTCTCGTTGGCGGCACCCAGACCAACATCGTGGCCATCCGCTCCTTGCTGGGACTGTGTGACGGAGTCATCGCCGCAGAAACGGGACATATCAACGTCCACGAGTCCGGTGCCATAGAGGCCGCCGGGCACAAGGTGATTGCCCTTCCCGCCAAGGAGGCCAAGCTGTCCGCCGAAACCGTGGAGGGGTACATGATCCGCTTTTATGGGGATGAAACCTGGCCTCACATGGTACGTCCCGGTATGGTATACATCTCCCATCCCACGGAGTACGGCACCCTGTACACCAAGGCGGAATTGACCGCCTTGCGGCAGGTGTGCGACAAGTACCATATGTATCTGTATATGGACGGTGCCCGCTTGGGCTACGGGCTGGGGGCAAGGAATACGGATGTCACTCTGCCCGACATCGCCCGCCTGTGCCACGGTTTTTACATCGGCGGCACCAAGGTGGGGTGCCTCATGGGGGAGGCGCTGGTGTTTCCTCAGCCTTTGGTCAAGGGGCTGTTCTCCGTTGTCAAGCAAAGCGGCGCCCTTCTTGCTAAGGGCTGGCTGCTGGGACTTCAGTTTGACACCATGTTTACGGACAATCTTTACCTTTCCTGCGGCAGACAGGCGGTGGAGGCGGCCATGGTGCTCAAAAAAGGCTTCGTTGACAAAGGCTATACGCTCTTTATGGATTCTCCCACCAACCAGCAGTTCGTCATCCTGCCCAATGAAAAGATTCAGACACTGAAACAACAGGTCTCCTTCGGCCTTTGGGATGCCGTGGATGGGGATCACACCGTGGCCCGCTTCGTCACAAGCTGGGCGACCACAAGGGAGCAGGTAGAAGCGCTCCTGAACTTACTCTAATAAGCAAAAGTAGGGCATAGTTAGTATGCCCTGCTGTGCGTTTTTAGCTTATTTGTTCGTTTCCTCCAGCTCGTGCTGAATCTCCTCCGCACGGCGAATCTGATCGTTCAAGTTCCACTTTCCGATGTTCTCCCCGTCCTTTAGGAACATGGAGCCGCATTGATGAAAATAAAACTCAAGGCCCCGTTCCTTGGCTTCCAGATATAAATTCCGCACCCACTCATAGCGGATGGGTCTTACGTCTGCCTTGGGCGCCATCTCTCCGCCAACGTTAACGCATTTAATCAGCCCCGTGTCCAGATATTTTCCCAAGGTAATGGGGCCAATCAGGGGGGAGCAGAAGACTTCCCGATGCTTTAAAGGCGCATCCAGGAAGTAGGGCAGGCGGGTGTCGGCCATCTGCTGATTCTCAATGGAGATGCTCAGGTGGAAATGCTCCCAGCCATCGCCCCAGTCAGGAGGCAGGCAGGCACGAATCCGCTCGGGACGCTTGGTGGTGGTGACGAAGATGCAGTCTCTCCTGCGGCGAATAAAGTCCCAGCAGCCCTGCCGCCACTCGTCTGCTTCCTCAATAAAGAAATCAGAAGAAAAGCAGAGCTTGACCAAAGAATGGGGCGGGCAGTCCTTGTCTTTCAGTTCATAGGTGGTCTTGCCCTTGGTAATGATGTTGGTATCCCGCCCATACCGCTTGTCCATTTTAAATACAAAGCAATTCTTGCAGCCGGGGCTGGCCTTTTTGCATCCGTGCCACGGGTTCCAGGGGATTGCTTTTTCAACTTCAGGATTCTGCATGGTATCACCTCCGTGATGTTCATCTGTTTATAAATTAAACTTAAGTTTAGCACATTTTCATCGAATTTTCCACAAAAGACGAAAAATATTAAGCGGTTTTGATCAAATTCCAACGGAAAAGGCAAACAAAAGCATCCGCACCGTTTGGATGCGGATGCAACAGGGTTTCTAATCCGGCTTATGCGTTGAGCATAAAGGCCTTGTAGGCCATGATGGCTTCGTACAAGTCTGCCTTGCTGATAATCTCATAGGGGGCGTGCATGGAGAGCACCGCCACGCCGCTGTCGATTACGTTCATGCCGTACTTGGCGCAGATGTAGGCGATGGTGCCGCCGCCGCCCTGGTCAACCCGGCCCAGTTCCGCCGTCTGGAAGTGGATGTCGT